>CADAGA010000066.1 GCA_902787275.1 Oscillospiraceae bacterium
CTGTTGCTATTTACTTTTGTTAGATGTTCGTTAAACGTTTTCATCATATAATCCTTTAAGTCCTGTGAAACAGTAAATGAACATTCTACTGTCACATTTGGACATAAAACATCTTCTTTGTTTTTACCCATATTATTCAACCTCTTTCTTTTAATATTATTATTAGTCATCTAATAAATCATCTTCTGAATAATTATCTTTTTCGATGCATCTTTTTTGATATTCCATAAAAATTAAACTTCTAATATATTGACTTACAGTTGTAAATTTTTCTTCTGCCGCTGTTTCTTTTGCGGCGGAAAACCGCGCAGTTTCCGAAAAGTACGCGGAATGTGTCCGCGCGATCACCGGTACCGAGCCGGAATATTCCGACCGGCCGGGCAAAATGGCGATCGTTTCCGTGCGTGCAGCGGTCGAGCGGCGCGCGGTTCTCAACGCGTTCGGACACAGCGCGGGCGAACTGTCGCTGCGCATCAACCGTGCGAACCTGGCGGACGAGTGCTGCTTTGCGGCGTTTATCCGCGGCGTATTTCTCTCGTGCGGGTCGATCAGCTCGCCGGAAAAGAACTACCACCTTGAGTTTGTCGTTCCGTTCCTGAAGCTGTCCAACGATCTGTTCAGCTTTTTGCAGGAGCTGGGATTCCCGCCCAAGCACGTCATGCGCAAGGGTTACCATATCATCTACTACAAGGACAGCGCGAGCATCGAGGATCTGTTGACGCTCATGGGCGCAACGAATGCGACGCTCCGTTTGATCGGCGTCAAGGTCGACAAGGATATGCGCAATCACGTCAACCGCCGTGTCAATTTTGAAACGGCGAACATCGACCGATCCGTTCAGGCGGGCGCCGTGCAGGTCGAAGCGATCCGCAAGATCGAAAAGGCGCGCGGGCTGGATTCTCTGCCGCAGGGTCTGCAGGAGATCGCGCGCATCCGGCTGGAGAATCCGGAAGCGACGCTGATCGAACTCGAAGAATTGTTTGAAGGCCGGCTGTCACGCTCCGGGATCAATCACCGGTTGAAGCGTCTGGAACAGATCGCTTCGGATCTATAAACCGTCAGAAAGGAGAACGCACGATGGCGTTTGTGCATCTGCATCTGCATACACAGTACAGCCTGCTGGACGGCGCCTGCCGGATCGGCGACGTGCTCGATCGCGCAAAAGAGCTCGGTCAAACGGCGATGGCGATCACAGATCACGGCGTCATGTACGGCGTGATCGATTTTTATAAAGCGGCGCTGGAACGCGGGATCAAGCCGATCATCGGCTGCGAATGCTACGTTGCGCCGCGTTCCCGGCTGGATAAAACGCATGGGCTTGACAGTGAGCGGTACCATCTCATCCTTCTGTGCGAGAACAACACCGGCTATCAGAACCTGATCGCGATGGTCTCGGAGAGCTGGACGAGCGGCTTTTATACAAAACCGCGGATCGACCTCGATCTGCTGCGCGCGCATCACGAGGGTCTGATCGCGCTGTCCGGCTGCCTTGCCGGCGAGGTGCCGCGCGCACTGATGCAGGATGATTATGAACGCGCCAAGGAAGTCGCTTTGCGCTATCGCGACATTTTCGGGGAAAACAACTATTTTCTGGAGATCCAGAACCACGGCATCCGCGAGCAGCTGGAGATCATCCCCAAGCTGATCCGCCTGTCGCAGGAGACGGGGATCGGACTCGTTGCGACGAACGACGCGCATTATGTGCGCAAGGAGGATGCGCGTGTGCAGCAGGTGCTGCTGTGCATCCAGACCAACCATCTGCTCGGCGAGAAAACGGGACTGGAATTTGAGTCCGAAAACTTTTACGTCAAGAGCGAGCAGGAAATGGCGTCGCTGTTTCCCGACTGTCCGCAGGCAGTGACCAATACGGCCGCGATCGCCGATCGGTGCAGCGTGACGTTCGAGTTCGGCAAAACGAAGCTGCCGCACTTTGACGTACCGGACGGACGCGACCACTTTGAGTGGTTCAGCGAGCAGTGCTATCTCGGCCTGTTCGAGCGGTACGGGCAGCAGCCGCCGCAGGCATATATCGAGCGTCTGGATTACGAGCTGGACGTGATCCGCAAGATGGGATACGTGGACTATTATCTGATCGTTCACGACTTTATCCGCTACGCCAAAAGCCGCGGTATTCCCGTCGGTCCCGGCAGAGGTTCAGGCGCGGGAAGTCTGGCGGCATACTGCATCGGCATCACGGGCATCGACCCGATGAAATACAATCTGCTGTTTGAGCGATTCCTCAATCCCGAACGCGTCAGCATGCCCGACTTCGACGTGGATTTCTGCATCGAACGCCGCGGCGAGGTGATCGACTACGTCAACGAAAAGTACGGCAGTGACCACGTTGCGCAGATCGTGACGTTCGGAACGCTTGCGGCGAGAGCCGCGATCCGTGACGTCGGCCGTGTGATGGGCATGACGTACGGCGCGGTCGACCAGGTGGCGAAGCTGATCCCGAACGAGCTGAAAATGACGATCGGCAAGGCGCTGGAAAAATCCAAGGAGCTGTCCGATCTTTACGAGACAAACGAGCAGGTGCGCGACCTGATCGACACGGCGCGCAGCATCGAAGGCATGCCGCGCAATACGTCGACGCATGCCGCGGGTGTCGTGATCTCCCGTGATCCCGTTTCGACTTACGTGCCGCTGGCAAAGAACGACGACGTGGTCGTGACGCAGTTCACCATGACGACGCTGGAAGAGCTCGGACTTCTGAAAATGGACTTTCTGGGTCTTCGGAACCTGACGGTGATCCATGACGCGGTGCAGATGATCCGCATGAAGGAGCCGGACTTCGATCTTGAAAAGATCGACTTTCAGGACAAAGAAGTCTACGCGATGCTTTCCAAGGGATACACGGAGGGCGTGTTCCAGTTTGAGTCCGCGGGCATGCGCACGACGCTGATGGGTCTCGAGCCGGAGAGCCTCGAGGATCTGATCGCCGTTATCTCGCTGTATCGGCCGGGTCCGATGGACTCGATCGGGCGGTATATCGAAAACCGCCATCATCCCGAGCGCGTGACGTATAAAACGCCGCTTCTGGAATCGATCCTCAACGTCACGTACGGCTGCATGGTCTATCAGGAACAGGTCATGCAGATCTTCCAGAAGGTCGCGGGTTATTCCTTCGGACGCGCCGACATCGTCCGGCGTGCCATGAGCAAGAAAAAGCACGACGTGATGGAGCGCGAGCGCGAGGTGTTCGTGCACGGACTCGTGCGCGACGACGGGACGGTCGAGTGCGACGGCGCCGTACGCCGCGGCGTGGACGAGGCGACAGCCAACAGCATTTTCGACGAGATGTCCTCGTTTGCATCCTACGCGTTCAACAAGTCCCATGCGGCGGCTTACGCTTATATTGCGTACCAGACCGCTTACCTCAAGAACAAGTACCCGCATGAGTTCCTTGCGGCGATCCTGAGCAGCGTTCTGGATCGTACTGACAAGATATCCGGCTACATCAACGAATGTCAGCGAATCGGCATCGACGTTCTTCCGCCGAGCGTCAACGAGAGCTTTGCGCGCTTTACCGTCAGCGGAACGGCGATCCGGTTCGGACTTCTTGCCATCAAGAATATCGGCAAGGGCTTTATCGACCGCATCGTACAGGAGCGGGAACGCGCCGGATCATATAAAACGTTTTACGCGTTTTGTAAGCGGCTATACGGCAAGGACTTCAACCGCCGCGCCGTCGAGAGTCTCATTAAGTGCGGCGCGCTCGACGGATTGGACGCCAATCGGCGGCAGATGCTGCTGATGCTGCCTGAGGTGATCGCGTCGCTGGAGGACGGCCGCAGACGCAGCGTGGAGGGGCAGATCGGTTTCTTCGACCTTGCCGGCGTCGAAGATGCGGAGCCGAAGCTGCCTGACGCGCCGGAAATGCCTGCCGAAGAGCTGCTGGCGATGGAAAAGGAAGTGACCGGCTTTTATATTTCCGGACACCCCATGGCAAAATACGAGAAGGACGCGCAGCGCCTGCGCGTGCAGTCGACGGCGGAACTGACGGCGGAGGATGGCGATTACGCGGACGGCGCAAGCGTGCGTGTGCTCGGCATCATCACGTCTGTCAAAAAGAAGATCACCAAGCAGAACAGCACGATGGCATTTCTGACCGTGGAGGACAAAAGCGGCAGCATTGAAACGCTCGTTTTTCCCAAGACGCTGTCCGAGGCAGGCGCGTTTCTTGCCGAAGGAAAGGTCGTACTGATCCACGGCAAAGTCAGCGTGCGTGAGGACGAGGATACGAAGCTGGTCTGCGACCATATCGAGCCTTACGTCGCTTCGGCGCAGCAGGACGAAACGCCTGCGGTGGAAAAAACAAAGAAACGACGCGGTCTGTTTTTGCGTCTGCCTGCCGAGAACTGTCCGGAAAAGACGGCTGCCGAAAAGTTTCTGCGTATCTTTGAAGGGAATACGAGATTGTACTACTATTATACCGACACAAAGCAGTACGATCCGCGTCCCGTTGAATGTTGTGTCGACGTCAACGAGCCGCTGCTCGGGGAGCTTCGCCGCATTCTCGGCGATGAGAATGTTGCTTTTGTCCCATAATTTGATCTTTTTGGATAGTTTTCTGATATTTCATTTGACATTGGTGTCGAATAGGTGTAGAATTAACGCAATTGAGCTTATCGAGGAGGAACCGAACCATGAAAAGAATCGGTGTATTGACCAGCGGCGGAGATGCTCCCGGCATGAACGCGGCCGTGCGTTCCGTCGTACGTACTGCATGTGAAAACAATATGGAGGTCGTCGGCATTCTGCGCGGTTATTCCGGCCTGATCAACGGCGATCTCGTAGAGATGAATATCCGCTCCGTGTCTGATATCATCCACAGAGGCGGTACGATCCTGTATTCCGCGCGCTGTCTGGAATTCAAGACGGAAGAGGGCATCCAGAAGGGCATCGAGACCTGTAAAAAGAACCATATCGACGGTATCGTCGTCATCGGCGGCGATGGTTCGTTCCGCGGTGCGCGTGATCTTTCTCTGCGCGGCATCCCGTGTATCGGTGTTCCCGGTACGATCGACAACGACATCGCCTGCACGGACTACACCATCGGCTACGACACGTGCCTGAATACGATCATGGACATGGTCGACCGTGTGCGCGATACGACCGAATCGCATGACCGCTGCAGCGTGATCGAGGTCATGGGCCGCAAAGCCGGATTCCTTGCGCTGAATGCGGGTATTGCTGTCGGCGCCACGACGATCCTTGTTCCGGAATTCGACTACGACATCGAGCGCGACGTGATCGAGCGCATGCGCCGCACGCAAAAGACCGGCAAGCGTCATTTCATCATCGTCGTTGCCGAGGGCATCGGCGGCGTGGAGCAGCTTGCGCGCAAGATCGAAAACGATACCGGCGTGGAGTCCAGAGCCGTGATCCTCGGTCACGTCCAGCGCGGCGGCGCGCCGACCTGCAAGGACAGAGTCGTCGGCAGCCAGATGGGCAACCGTGCCGTCAAGCTCCTGCAGCAGGGCATCGGCAACCGCGTGGTCGGCATGAAGAACGAGAAGATCTTCGATATGGATATTTACGAGGCGCTGAGCATGACCAAGACGCTCGATCGCGAACTGTTCGATATCTCCTACGAGATTTCCATCTAAACTTAAAGGCTGAAAAATATGCAGAATGAATTTTTGACCCTGCGCAGGCAGATCATCGAAAAAGAATTCGGCAGAATGAATGAAAAGCAGCTCGAAGCGGTTCTTTCTACGGAAGGACCGCTTTTGGTGCTTGCAGGGGCGGGAAGCGGCAAGACGACCGTTCTGGTCAACCGCGTTGCCAACCTGCTTCGGTACGGCTGTGCCGCGAATTCCGACGAGATCCGCTATGCGCCGAGCGAGCAGGATCTTCATCTGATGCGCGCGTGCGTCGACGGCGAACCTCTTGCGCCGGAGCTGTATGACCTTCTTGCGGTGCGTCCGGCGAAGCCGTGGGAGATCCTCGCGATCACGTTTACCAACAAAGCGGCAAACGAGCTCAAAGAGCGCATCCTCAATAAGATCGGAGATTCTGTCGGCGGCATCAATGAGATCTGGGCTTGCACGTTCCACAGTGCCTGCGCACGGATCCTGCGCCGTCACGGCGATCTGCTGGGGTACTCGTCCCATTTCACGATCTATGACACGGACGACAGCAAGCGCGTTATAAAGGAAGCGCAGCGCATTCTGGAGATCGATGAAAAGTTTTTGCCGTCTAAAATGATCCTGCGGGAGATCAGCAATGCGAAAAACGCGCTGCTCTCGCCTGAGGCGTATGCCCGCGACGTCGAGAACGACGTGCGCAAGCGCCGCATCGCGGATGCGTACGAATGCTATCAGAAGCTGCTGCTCAATGCCGACGCGATGGATTTCGACGATCTGATCGGCAATACGGTGCGGCTTTTGGAGGAGCACGAGGACGTGCGCGCCTATTATCAGCGCAAGTTCCGCTACATCATGGTGGACGAGTATCAGGACACCAACTACGCGCAGTATCGTCTGACGTCCATTTTGGCGGCCGGGCACCGCAACATCTGCGTTGTGGGCGACGACGACCAGAGCATCTATAAGTTCCGCGGCGCAACGATCGAAAACATCCTGAATTTTGAGGAGCAGTACGACAACGCGCTCGTGATCCGCCTGGAGCAGAATTACCGCTCGACGCAGACGATCCTCGATGCGGCAAACGCCGTGATCGCGCACAACGAGAAGAGAAAAGGCAAAAATCTCTGGACAGCGAACGGAAAAGGGGAGCAGATCATCCTGCACACGGCGGATGACGAGCAGCAGGAAGCGCGCTACGTCGTGAACCGCATGATGACGTATAAGCAGCTGGGCGGGGCGTGGAAGGACAACGCTGTGCTGTATCGCATGAACGCTATGTCCAACTCCGTGGAATCCGCGCTCGTGCGTTCGGGCATCCCGTACCGCATTATCGGCGGCCACCGCTTCTACGAACGCAAGGAGATCCGCGACGCGCTCGCCTACCTGACGGTCGTCGGCAATCCGGACGACAACGTGCGCCTGCGCCGGATCATCAACGAGCCTAAGCGCGGCATCGGCGATACAACGATGAACCGTGCCGCCGAGATCGCGGCAGGGCTCGGAATCAGCGTTTATGAAGTATTGAAAACGGCGGACGATTTCCCGAGCCTCGCACGTTCTGCTGTAAAGTTAAAGGACTTTACGAATAAGATTCAGGAGTATCAACGATCGGCCGAGCAGCTGACGATCGCGGAACTGCTGCAATTCGTTCTGGAGGACAGCGGTTATCTGCAATCGCTCGAAGCGGAACCGGACAAATACGTGGAGCGGGTCGCCAACCTCAGCGAGTTGTCCGCCAATATCAAGCGTTACTGTGACGAAGCCGAACAGCCGACGCTGAACGGTTTCCTCGAGGAAGTCGCGCTGATGACAGACATTGATGCGTTCAATGCCGAGGCAGACAACGTCGTACTGATGACGATCCATTCCGCGAAAGGTCTGGAATTCACCAACGTCTTTCTGATCGGTATGGAGGATGGCGTATTCCCTGGTCAGCAATCCATGTTCGATCCCGAGGAGATGGAGGAGGAGCGGCGTCTGGCGTACGTTGCGATCACACGGGCGAAGAAGCGGCTCATTCTGACCAATGCGCGCTCGCGCATGATGTTCGGCAGTACGACGTACAATCCGCCGTCCTGCTTCGTCAACGAGATCCCGCCGCTTCTGCTGGAGCAGACCGGCTCCTCGTTCCGGCGAAGCGTCGGCAAATCGCCGACAAGGGACAAACCTTTACAGCAAAAATCGGTTGATCGCGGCTTCTCGTCTGTAAAGGCCGCAGCCATTACGGGCGCGGAGAGCTTCAAGGTCGGCGACGGCGTTTTGCATAAGGCGTTCGGGCAGGGCGTGATCCTGTCCGTCAAGCCGATGGGCAACGACCTTTTGCTGGAGATCGCGTTTGAAAAGGCGGGGACCAAAAAGGTCATGGCAAAGTTTGCAAAGCTTGAAAAGCTTTAAGGAGGGCGCAGTATGATGAAAAGGCTTCTGTCGATTGTTCTTGCGTGCAGTCTGCTGCTCGGTGTTCTTTCTGTTGGGGCATTCGCTGCGGACGGCGCTTATAACGGCGCGCCGCTGATCGTCATCAGCGGATTCGGGACGGTCCCGCTGTATCTGAACGGCTACAGCGACGATGCGGAACGCGTTTTCTTTCCGTCCGCAAAACGGATCGTCAAGAACGTCGTGCAGCTCGTTCCGCCGCTGCTTCGGCTTCGCCGCGACGCGGACTACGGAAGATTTGCGGATAAACTGGACCCGCTGGTGTTCGACGTCTTTTCGCAGAGCGCGCTCGATGCGAGCGGCAATCCGCTGCACGACGTCACCGTGCGTACGTTCCCGTTGACGGCAGATCATTACATGGACTTTTTTACACAGCGTCCGAAGGATGAGGAAGCGTTCGTGCGCGGCGCGATCGACACGCTGGGCGCAAAGAATACGTATTTCTTCAGCTACGACTGGCGTCTCGATCCGATGGATCATGCGGTGAGTCTTCGCGAGTATATCAAAAACGTTCAGCGTGAGACGGGCAAACAGAAGGTCATTCTTGCCGGATGCAGCATGGGCGGCGTCGTGGCGATGGCCTACCTGTCCAAGTATGGTGCGAAAGACGTGCAGACCCTGATT
>CADAGA010000067.1 GCA_902787275.1 Oscillospiraceae bacterium
AAAACGTCTGGCTTCTGCCGTCGAGCATGAATCTGGCGGGCGCCGAACTGGAACTGATCCAGGAGCCGCGCCGTGAAATGAAGCTGCGCACCGTCCTGGCAACGTCGAGGGAACAGTACGACTTCATTTTTATGGACTGTCCGCCGTCGCTGGGACTCATCACGCTCAACGCATTGTGCGCCGCAGACTCGCTTCTGGTGCCGATCCAGTGTGAGTTTTACGCGCTGGAAGGCCTGTCACAGCTGATGGCGACCGTGCGGCAGGTCAAGCGGCTGTATAATACGATGCTCGACATTGAGGGCGTGCTGCTGACGATGTATGACGGACGGCTGAATCTGACGCAGCAGGTCGTGGAAGAAGTGAAGAAATTCTTCCCGAAAAAAGTCTACGCAACGCCCATTCCGCGTACGGTACGCCTGTCGGAAGCGCCCAGCTTCGGACAGCCTGTGATGTATTACGACAAACATTCCAAGGGAACGACCGCATACAACGATCTTGCTGCGGAATTTCTCGCGGCAAACGGAAAGAAGGTGCTTTGAGATGGCGGCAAAAAAAGGCGGACTCGGCAAGGGTCTGGATGCGCTGCTGATGGACAACGCGATGGAAGAGATCAGTCCGACCAGCGCGGTAAAACTGAAAATCATGGATATCGAGCCGAATCGGGAGCAGCCGCGCAAGGATTTTGCGGAGGATGCGCTTGCTGAGCTTGCGGACAGCATTGAGAAGTACGGCGTTTTGCAGCCGCTTCTGGTGCGTCCGTTCGGCGAGAACAGCTATCAGCTGATCGCGGGTGAACGGCGATGGCGCGCCGCGCGACTGGCCGGTCTGACCGAGGTGCCGGTCGTCATCCGCGAAATGACCGACGAGGAGGCCGCCGCACTTTCGCTCATCGAGAATTTGCAGCGTGAGGATCTCAATCCCGTGGAGGAAGCGTTCGGGTATCGAAAATTAATGGAAGATTTTTCACTGACGCAGGAAGAAGCTGCCGAAAAGGTCGGCAAATCCCGGCCTGCGGTCGCCAATGCGCTGCGTCTTTTAAAGCTGCCGGCGGAAGTGCTCGATCTGGTGCGCGCCGGCAAGATCTCCGCCGGTCATGCCCGTGCGCTGCTTGCGTTCCCGACGGAGCAGGAAATGACGGAAACGGCGAATCTGATCATGGAAAAGGGTATTTCCGTGCGCGAAACGGAGCGTCTGGCAAAAAAAGCGTCCAAACCGAAGAAGGATGCACCAAAACCGGCGCGCCGCATACCGTACTACGAGCAGATCGAATTGACGCTGACGGAAGCGCTTTGCCGCAAGGTACGCATCCAAAACGGCAAAAACGATACGGGAACGTTGGAGATCGCCTTCAACAGCAAAGAAGATCTGGAGCGGATCGCCCATGCGCTGCACGGCCTTGAAGAATAAAACCGCACTGTTTCTGTGTGTATGTCTGCTGCTTTTAAGCTGCGGCTGCACGAGAGCAGAAAGAAAAGAAACGTCGTTATTTGCCATGGATACGATCATGCAGATCACGGCGTACGGCGGCTCGGACGACGCACTTGCCGAAGCGCGGGACGTGATCGAAGGATTGGACGCCGCGCTGGATGCGACGGACAGTCAAAGCACGCTGTCGCTTTTGCGTAGCGGCGACGCAGTGCCGAAAACGATCCTCGAACCGCTGCAGACGGCGAAAAAAATCGCATCCGCGACGGACGGCGCGCTCGACGTGACGCTGTTTCCGCTGTCGGACGCATGGGGATTCTATACGAAACAGTATCGCGTTCCGCCGCAGACGGAGCTGCGCACGCTTTTGCAAAACCGCGGGAGCGTTTCCGTGCAGGACGGCAGACTCGTTCTTTCGGACGGGACGAAGCTCGATCTCGGCAGTGTGGCGAAGGGATACGCCGCCGATTGCGCGGCGAAAACGCTGCGGCAAAACGGCGTACAGGGTGCGGTGCTGGCACTGGGCGGCAACGTGCAGACGGTCGGGCAAAAGCCGGACGGTTCCGATTGGCGCGTCAGCGTTGCGGACCCGCTGCATCCGGACGGTACAGTCTGCGATTTGCTGGTCGGTGAAACGGCCGTCGTGACGTCCGGCAGTTACCAGCGCAGTTTCACGGAAAACGGAAAAACGTATCATCACATATTGGACCCTGAGACCGGCGCACCCGCCGAAAGCGGTCTTTTGTCCGTAACGGTCGTCTGCGCGGACGGCACGACGGCGGACGGGTTATCCACCGCGCTGTTTATACTCGGGCTGGATCGCGGGTCGGCGCTGTGGAGAAGCGGCGAGATCGCTTTCGACGCGCTATGGATCACCGACCGCGGGGAGATTTTTGTGACTGCGGGACTCGCGTCACGGGTGGAACAGACGAATGAAACGTACGGGAAAGCAAATATCATCGAATAAACTGTGGATCGCGGTCTTTGCCGCGATGATCATCGGCTGTATTCTGTTTATAATTCTGTTTAAGAATATAGGAGGGCGGACAGCGGTCATTTATCAGGACGGGCAGGAAATTGCACGGATCGATCTTTCGCGCGTGACGGAAAGCTATACCGTTCCGCTGGACGGCAACGTGATATTGGTCGAGCCGGGGAGCATCCGCATGCAGTCCGCCGACTGTCCCGACCAGATCTGCGTGCACCAGGGCGTGCTGCACGACGCGGGACGCATCGTCTGTCTGCCGAACCGTGTTCTGATCGAGATGGAGCACACGAAAGACGCGCCGGACGCAAAGGCGGGATGAGATGAAAACGACCAAACGAATCGCGCTGGACGCCATGCTTGCGGCGATCGCGCTGCTGCTGTTTATCGTGGAGGCGCAGATCCCGCCGCTGACGGCGATCCCGGGCGTCAAGATCGGTCTTGCGAACGCCGTGACGCTGGCAGCCGTCTGTCTTTGCGGCAGGCGCGATGCGGCGGCGATCCTGTTCGTGCGCGTGTGCCTCGGCGCGGTTTTTGCCGGGAATCTGTCCACGTTTTTATACAGCGCCGCCGGCGCGGCACTCTGTCTCGCCGTGACGTGCATCCTCTGCAAACCTCTTCAAAAAACGGTCTGGGTTTTGAGCGTATTCGGCGCGATCGCGCACAACGTCGGCCAGCTTCTGGCGGCGAGTGTGCTGCTTCAAAGCGCTGCCGTATTCTGGTATCTGCCGTATCTGCTGATCGCGGCCGTGATCAGCGGCGCGTTCATCGGACTTTGCGTTCAATTATTGCTGAACAGACTGCCGCGCGGAAAGGAAGAAAAACGATGAAAAAAACGATTTCCAGCCTGCTGCTGCTGACGATGCTGTTTGCGCTCTGTTTAAAGCCGGCTTCTCTGCCGGAAGCGGTTCGCGCAGTGCAGCAGACACGGGCGCACACCGAATGGAGAACGGACGCGCTGGCGTCGGATCATGACGTGTTCGTTTTTGACGACGGTCTCTTTTATTCGGAGAGCGACGCGGAAAACATTGTCAAACTGACCGACCATTTCGCGTACGTCAACAACGAGGTGATCGTCTATTTTGCGGACGGCGTGCCGGTCTCGCAAAAAAAGGCACTGTTTGATTCTGTCGGCGCCGAGGTCGTCGGTGTTACGGATATTCTGAATAAATATCAGCTGCGTCTGCCGAAAGAAAAAGACTTCTTTTCGCTGCAGCGTTTGTGTGCCGAACTGCGCGCGGAGAAGGACGTACAGTTTGCTTCCTGCAACATGGCGATGCTGCGCACGGAGGACGTCGTGCCGGACGACCCGTGGCTGGAGCCGGACGGTTCGCTTGCGGCACAGCGCTGGGATGACGATTACGTTTACGGCGGCAACTGGTGGCTGACCGTGACGCAGACGACGTCCGCGTGGGAACACGCCGATCTGTTCCACAAGATCCGCATCGGCATCGTGGACAGCGGATTCGACGTGAACCACGAGGATCTGCAGGGCAAGTTTTCTTTCCCGAACAATTATTTCGAGCGCGCCAACCATCCGTCCTCGCACGGCACGCACGTAGCGGGCATTATCTCCGCCAATGCGAACAACAAGATCGGCGTCACCGGCATCTGCAACAACGCAGAGCTGGTCTGCGTGGACTGGGAGCCGGAAGAGAGCAAGGGACAAAGATGGTCGACGGACGAGCGCATTTTCACCGGCGTGATCGCGTTGATCAAAAGCGGTGCAAAGGTGATCAACATGTCGCTCGGCGCATCCGGCAATTACGAGGAATCCAAGAAGTGGCAGTGGAACGTCAGCATGTTCCTGGAAGGTATGCTGTTTTCCTACACGGTCGCGGCGCTGCTGGCAAGAGGCTACGACTTTTTGGTCGTGCAGTCTGCGGGCAACGGCAGCAAAGCGGACGAACCGTGTGACAGCTACTACAACGGTTCGTTTACCTGCATCACCAAGCGCAACGCGTTCACGGGGCTGACGGGCATTTCCAAGCAGGAGGTGCTGAACCACGTGATCGTTGCGGGAAGCAGCACGTACGCGCACAAGGGAAAAGACTTTTATCAGTCCTCGTTCTCGAATTACGGCGACGGCGTTTCGATTTTTGCGCCGGGCAGCTGGGTTTTCAGCACGGACATTGAGGACAACGGCAAGTATTCCTATAAATCCGGCACATCCATGGCGGCGCCCGTCGTGACGGGCATCGCGGCGATGACGTGGTCGGTCAATCCGTCTCTGACCGGATCGCAGGTCAAGGCGATCCTCTGCGATCCCGCCAACACGGTCTATCGCTGCGTCAACTATTATTGGGAGGATAAGATCGACATCCCGTCATATCCGATGATCAATGCGAAGCTGTCCGTGGAAGCGGCGATCAAAACGCTCGGACTGCCCGAGCCGGAGACTCCGACGGAGCCGGTGAGCGAAGAATCCGAAACGGAAACGGAACCGGCTCTGGTTCCGGCGACAGCGCTTGTCCGCGGCAATTCCGAAGATCCGATCGTAGAAAAATTCCGCGGCGAGATCGGTGAATAAAGAAGGGAGAAAAAACGTATGGCTTCCCCGATGCAATGCTTTGAAGGCCGTATTCTGACGGTCAATCCGAACGACGACGTCGCGCGCTATCTGGTGACGTGCGGCGACAAGATCGTGTTCGTCGGAAACGAACTGCCGGAAAAATACGCCGGCGTGCCGCGCGTCGAACTGGGCGAGCGCGCGCTCATCCCCGCGTTCGTGGATACGCACCAGCACTTCGCGTCATTCTCGACGTTTTTTGCGGGATTGAATGTGATGGACGCCGAGTCCAATGAAGAGATCTCCCAGATGGTACGGGACTTCGTTGCGCGTTCGTCCGCCAAAACGCTGATCGCGTTCGGCGCGTCGCCGTATTCTGTGCGCGAGAAGCGGCTCATCAGCCGTGCGGAGCTGGACGCGGTCTGTCCCGACAAGGAGATCATGGTCGTCAAGTACGACGGCCACGCCTGCATCGTCAACTCAAAGCTGCTTGAAAAAATGGACGCGAAGGTCAAGGATCTGCGCGGCTATCACCCCGACACGGGCGAGATGAATCAGGAGGCATTTTTCCGCTTTTCCGACTATATTTCCAGCTCGCTCTCGCTCATCGATCTGGTGAAAAACATGCAGAATGCCGTGGACTTTTTCGCGTCGCGCGGCATCGGCATGGTGCACACGGTCAGCGGCGTCGGATTTGCGATGAATCTCGATATCACGTTTGAAAAACTGTTTGCGAAGGGACTGCGCAACGGATTCCAGCTGCGCGTGTTCCCGCAGCCTATGAACGTGCGCGTCGCGCAGAGCCGCAAACTTCCGCGCATCGGCGGCTGCTTCGAGAGCGCGCTGGACGGCTGCTTCGGCTCGCACGACGCGGCCATGAACGAACCGTACGTCGACGCGCTCGGCGGCGACGGCGTGCTGTACTACAGCGATGAAAAAGTGATCGATTTCTGCAAGACCGCGAACCGCGCCGGACTGCAGATCGAAATGCACGCGATCGGCGACCGCGCATTCGATCAGGCGACGCGTGCGCTGAAGGCCGCGCTCGACGACTTCCCGCGCGAGGATCACCGCCACGGGATCATCCACGATTGTCTGCCGACCGCGGAGGGCATAAAGATCTGCGCGCAGTACGGCATTCAGATGCCCGTGCAGAGCGCGTTCATCAACTGGAAGCAGGAGCCGGACGAATATCTTGAAAGCATCATGGGCAGCGAGCGTACCGCACGCCTGAATCCGATCCGCACGTTCAAAGAGAACGGCATTTGCGTTTCTTTCGGTTCCGACGCGCCGTGTACGACGCCCGATCCGATCGTCTGGATCGACAAGGCGGTCAATAATGAAAACGCGGAGGAAGCCGTTTCCGTGCAGGATGCGCTGCGGATGTGCACGTACAACGGATGCTTTGCGACGTTCGACGAAAAGGAACGCGGCAGTCTCGAAGCGGGCAAGATCGCAGACATGGCGATCCTGTCCGGCGATCCGTACACGGTTCCGAAGGAGGAACTGAAGAATCTGAAAGTGACCGAGCTGCTGCTCGGCGGAAAACCGTATGAAAGCTGCAAGGAGAGCGTGCTGAAAACGATCCGACGCGGCATCACGTCCAAGGCAAAATATTAAAACGAACCGAATAAAACGAAACGACCGCAGGGTTTTCCCCGCGGCCGTTTTCTTTTGCCGTTTATGTCTTTTTGCTGCCCTGCGTCATGGCGGCGTTGGTGTAGCCGTCATCTGCCTCGAAATCTTTTCGCCACAGATCGTATACTCTTTTGTAAACCTCCGGCGCGATCACCGGCGTACCCTTGGAGCAGGTCGGCAGCAGAGCGTCCCCCGCGACTTTCGGATCGGTGCACGCCGTGTCGTTGCGCCACTTTTCGCGTTCCTCGGGATCGCGCAGGTTCGGGATCTGCAGGGATACGCCGCCCTGCAGAACCGAGCGGTATGCAAACAGTCCGGGCAGGGACATATCCAGTGCTTCGTACACGTCGATGGTGTCCGCGGTCTCGTCGCCGAGGATCTTCTGCACGAAGTTGTACATGGAGTAGTAATCCGAACCGCCGTGACCGAACGAAGCGCTTTCTTCGGCGGCCTTTTCAGCCGGTTTGTAGCTGATCACGTTGTGCGTATATTCGCCGTCGTACGCGTCGGTGTTGACGTAGATACGCTCCATGTTTTCGCCCGCGTCCTCGCGTCCGGATTCCATCCTGCCGAGCGATCCGTAGACCGAATACCAGATGGAATCCTTGTAAAGACTGCCGTGAACGCTTTTGATGATCCCGCCGTTTTCGAGCGTGACCATTTCGATACCGAACGATCCTGTCTTTGATCCGACGCGTCGTCTGCGTTCCGTTTTTGTGCCCTCCAGTCCGATCACGGACACAGGGCGCAGTCCGGTGATGTGGATCAGCGGACCGAGCGAGTGCGTGCAGTAAAAGGTCGCGAACATGTTGTTGCGCCAGTGATCCTCCTGACCGTACGTGATGCTCGGCCAGATCGATTCGCAGTTGTGAATGTATTCGCCTTCGCCGTATTCAAACTCGCCGAGCTTTCCTTCCCTGTACAGACGGCGCATCTCATACGGAGCGGGCATGTAGCAGTAATTTTCGCCGTAGGCGTAGATTAAGCCCGTTTCCTCGATCGTTTCGATCAGCTCGACTGCTTCTTTCAGGGTCTGCACGGGCAGGACTTCGGAAAAAACGTGCTTGCCCGCCCGCAGCGCTTTGATCGCAAACGGCGCGTGCTCGTTGGCATAGTTCGCCAGCACGACGGCGTCCATATCGTGTCGGATGAATGCGTCAAAATCCGTATAGTACGTGATGTTCGGATCGTTCAGCGCGGCCTTCTGGCGTTCCAGACCCTCGACCCACTTGTCGCAGATGGCGACCACCTGCGCGTTGTCCGCCTGTTCGCAATAATTGATCATGCTGGTGCCGCGGTAAGCGCCCATCACACCGATCCTGACCTTTTTCATGGGGGTTCCTCCAAATGCTTATTTCAAATATTGATCCGCGCAGCCGAAGAAAAGCTCCATGATTTTTGATATGGACGCTTTATCCTCACAGCCGTGGCCGGAATTCGGGAAAGAAACGAAGGTGTGTTCCACACCGTATTCCGTCAGACGCGCGTCGAGGTCGAGCGCGTTCTGATACGGCACGATCGTATCCTGTTCACCGTGACCGAAGACGGTCGGCACGGTGTTTTCGTCAACGAAGTTGATCGGGGAGTATTGTTTCAAAGCGGGTCTGGCGGCGTCGAAATCCTCGACGCTGATCGTGTGCTCTATGCCGTTTGAGATGATGTTGCGGAAATACTCCGCGCCGACGGCATGGTTCACGCTGTTTTCATCGGAATAGTAGAATTCGTTTTCAAGGTCGGTCGGCCCGCAGAGCTCAACGACGCAGACCGGCTTCACGGGCGCGGTGTCCTTTCGGGTATAGGCATACAAAAGCGAAAGATGCCCGCCCGCGGAAATGCCGGTCAGCAGCACGCGGTCGAAATCGACGCCGAATGCGGCGCCGGTTTTTTTGATCGCGGCGAGCGCCGAAGAAATATCGTCCAGCACGTCGTCGAAGCCGACCGTTTCGGAAACGTAACGGTAGTTCATGCAGGCGGCGGCAATGCCCCGCTGTGCGCTCATCTGCATAAGACTTCCGGTGTACTCGTCCTTGCTGCCCTCGACCCATCCGCCGCCGTGGATGCAGAGAACGAGTCCCGTGCTGCCCGCGTAACAGCGGCCGAGGAAAATGCGGTTGCGCGGCGTATAGCGGACGTATCCCGCCAAAAGAACGTTGAAGAAAGCGGCAAAGAGCATAAAAAACGTACCTATCTTTCTGAAAAACATACCCGTACTCCCTTTCTGATTCCAAATGCAAGTTTACACAACAGCAAACGAAATGTCAAGAATCCGCGCGCATTTCTCTGCACCTGTTTTTCACCGGCGCATACGCTGATAGTGCGGAGCTTTTCCGACACTGTTTATTGCAAGGAGAACGCTATGTTCCGAATCCGATATCCGTTCCCGTTCCGGCCGTGTTCGCACCGGCCGCGCTTTCCCGCGAGACCCGTTCCGCCTCCCCCGCCGCGTCCGCCGATGGGGCCTCCTCCTCCGCCTCCGCGCCCGCCGATTGGACCGCCGCCGCCCCCTCCGCCGAGACCGCAGCCGAGATAAGGAGGGCTTAGGATGCAGAGTGTCGTTTTTGCGGCCGACGCGCTTCTGCGGCGCGCAAGGGAGTGTATGCGCGCGTCGCAGTATACGGACGCGATCTATTATCTGCGGCGGTATCTCGCGCTGCCCGACTGCGTTTGGGCAGACGAACGGTGCGAGGCGATGCGCGCGCTCGCAAGCTGCCATCTGCGTACGGAGAACCGCGCTGAAGCGGAACGATGGATTCTGCGCGCGTGCGCCGAGACGCCCGACCGTCCCGAGCCGTGGCAGGAAGCCGCCGCGTTTTACGATCCGGTTTTCCCGCAGGCGGCCGACCTCTGCCGCGCGCGTGCGGCAGCCCTGCGGTAAAATGCTCCGGCGGTTTCGTACTGCCGGAGTTTTGATTTGACTTTCCGCAGGCGGAATGGTATAATAAAAAACAGCCTATTGCGGGGAGGTGTGCGACTTGACGGGTATACAGATCGCGCTGATCTGCGCCGCGGCGCTGGTGTTTTTGTTTCTCGTGCTGACGCTCGTCGGCAGGCGAAGCGACGCTGCGCTCGACGCGGACAATCCGTATCTCGACGGCAAGCCGCCGAAGCGCGGGACGCTTTACGAGCGCGCGGTCAAGCGTACGCTCGACAAGCTGTTTTCCTTTGCCGCGATGCTGCTGCTCTCCCCTCTTTACGCGCTCGTGTCGCTCGTCATTTTCCTGGACGATCCCGGCCCCGTGCTGTTCCGGCAAAAGCGTGTCGGCAAAAACAAGCATTTTTTTGAGCTGCACAAATTCCGCAGCATGAAGCGCAGCGCGCCGCATGACGTGCCGACGCACATGCTGCAAAACCCCGATCAATACCTGCTGCGTTCCGGCCGTCTGATCCGCCGGTCGAGTCTCGACGAGCTGCCGCAGCTTTGGGACATCTTCCGCGGCAGGATGAGCGTCGTCGGCCCGCGTCCGGCGCTGTGGAATCAGGACGATCTGGTCGCCGAGCGCGAAAAATACGGCGCGAACGACGTGCTGCCCGGACTGACCGGATGGGCGCAGGTCAACGGTCGCGACGAGCTGGAGATCGCGGACAAGGCGAAGCTCGACGGCGACTACGTGCAGGCGCTGCAAAGCGGCGGCATGCGGGCGTTTTCCATGGACGCGCGCTGCTTTTTCCGCACGATCCTGTCCGTGCTGCGGCGCGACGGCGTGCTCGAGGGCGAACAGAAAAAAGAGGACAAAGAATGAACGATTTGGTTTCCATCATCACGCCGTCGTACAATACGGCGCTGTTTTTGCGCGAGACGATCGAATGCGTGCTCGCGCAGACGTATACAAATTGGGAAATGCTGATCGTGGACGACTGCTCGACGGACGAAACGGACGACGTGGTTTCATCGTTTGCGGACGAGCGCATCCGGTATTTCAAAAACGACCGCAATCGCGGCGCGGCATACAGCCGCAATTTTGCGCTGCGCGAAGCGCGCGGGCGCTGGATCGCGTTTCTCGATTCCGACGATCTGTGGCTGCCGGACAAGCTCGAAAGGCAGATCCGTTTTATGGAAGAAAACGGCTATGCGTTTTCCTACACGAACTACGTCGAGATGGACGAGGACGGAAACCGTCTGCCGGTGCTGTGGACGGGACCGCGGAAAATCGGCAGACAGCGCATGAAGCTGTTCAATTTTATGGGCTGCCTAACGGTCATGTATGACAGCAAAGTCATCGGCCTTCTGCAGATCGCCGATCTGAAAAAACGCAACGACTATGCGCTGTGGCTTCGCGCGTCGAAAAAAGCGGCGGCCTATCTGCTGCCGGAAACGCTCGCCGTCTACCGCGTTCGCCGCGGCGGCTCCATCACGAACCGCAGCCAGAGCCCGCTGCGCCTGATCAAATTCCACTATGCGCTTTGGCGCACGGGCGAAAAAAAGAACCCCGTTTCCGCGCTGTTTCTGACGGCGGTCAATTTGGTGTTCGGGTTTTTGAAAAAGTATATTTTCCGAAAGAAAACGGAATTGTAAAATTCGCGGGTTTGCACAGGATGCGGCCCGCTTTTTTTATGCAAACCGCAGATAGTATTCCCGTCTGCGATATGGTATAATAACCAGGAAAAAATTGAAAAGGATTGATATGATGTCCAAAGTATTTGAGCTGATCGAAAAAGAACAGGAACGGCAGAACAACACGATCGAACTGATTGCCAGCGAAAACTTTGTCAGCGAAAACGTGCGCAGAGCCGTGGGGTCCTGCCTGACCAACAAATACTCCGAGGGATATCCGACGAACCGCTATTCCGGCCACAAGGGCAGATATTACGGCGGCTGCGCGGTCGTGGACGAGCTTGAGGAATACTGCTGCGATCTTTGGCGGCAGGTGTTCAAAACCGATTACCACGTCAACGTCCAGGCGCACAGCGGTTCCTCCGCGAATCTGGCGGCATATATGGCGGTGCTGCAGCCGGGCGACACGATCCTGTCCATGCGTCTGAACGACGGCGGTCATCTGACGCACGGCAGTCCGGTCAATATCGCGGGCAAGCTGTTCCGCATCGAGAGCTACAGTCTCGACGCGACCGGCCGCATTGATTACGACGACATTGCCAAAAAAGTCAAGGCGTTCAAGCCGAATCTCGTGCTTGCGGGCGCGAGCGCTTATTCGCGCATCATCGACTTTGAGAAGATCCGCGCGATCCTCGACGACGCGATGGCGCAGGACGAAACGTACAAGCCGTACTTCATGGTCGACATGGCGCACATCGCGGGTCTGATCGCCGCGGGCGAGCATCCGACGCCGTTCGGTCTGGCCGACATCGTGACGACCACGACGCACAAGACGCTGCGCGGAACGAGAGGCGGACTGATCTTCTGCCGCAAGGAGCTTGCGGGCAAGATCGACAGCGGTATCTTCCCGTGCTGCCAGGGCGGTCCCCTGCAGCATGCGATCGCCGGCAAAGCGGTCACGGCGGAGGAAGCGCTCACGCCGGAATACCAGGAATACATCCGTCAGGTCGTGCGCAACAGCAAGGCTATGTGCGCGCAGTTTATCAAGATGGGCTACGACGTCGTGACCGGCGGCACAGACAATCATCTGTTTGTGATCGACCTGTCCGAAACGCATCCGCACCTGACCGGCAAGATGGTGCAGATCGAACTCGACCGCAACGGCATCACGGCGAACAAAAACTGCGTGCCGTTTGAAAAGCGCAGTCCCGTGGAGACGAGCGGCGTGCGCATCGGCACCGCGGCCATGACGACCAAGGGATACAAGGAAGCGGACTTCGTCGAGGTCGCCAAGCGAATCGACGAGATCATCCGCGGAATCGAAGCGTAAGCGAAGGATCAGAAAAACCCGAAGGCAGTTCATACGAACCGCTTTCGGGTTTTTCTTTCGCCACTTACGTCCACAGCGACGTGATGAACATCGGCGACGCGTGATCGGCCTTCCGGAAGCCGCACTGCTCGTAGAAATGCATTTCTTCATCGTATGCGATCACGGCGATGCGCAGATAGTCCGCGTACTTTTCCTTGACCAGATCGACCAGCGTCCGGCCGATCGTCCTGCCGTGGTATGCGGGATCGACGAGCAGATAATGCACGTAAGCGTTCATGATCCCGTCGTCCATCGCGCAGATCATGCCGACCAGCTTGTCGCCGTCCCATGCGGAAAAAACCGTCCGGAAGTTCCGCATCGCGGCCGCCAGTTTTTCGGGAAAATGCCCCGACGACCATTCCACGGAAAGGAACAGACGTTCCAGATCGTTTTCGGAAAAATCGTGCGTATCGCGGTACGTGATCGGCATGGGAACCTCCTTTAACAAATCGGGATTTGTCTTTGCCAAATCCCGAAGTGATGTTTTGCTTCGCAAAGTGATGCGTGCTGTCGCACGTGATGTGTTTTCGCTTTGCGAAAACGTG
>CADAGA010000068.1 GCA_902787275.1 Oscillospiraceae bacterium
GCATTTGTCAATAGTAAAATTTGGCATAATTCTGCCTATTTTAATAAAGTTCAACGCCCCATCCGCCCGCGGGAACCCATCTTGCAAGACAGACGGAAACGATCTTTTTCAGACGCTTCTCCTTTCCGGCGGGACGATTCGGTCGGATTACTTTATCAGCGTTTCTTCGATCTCGGCGATAAACATTCTGTGGTAGTTCGTGCCGTCGTAGTTGTCGGCGACTTCGTCGTCCAAAAAGCCGTCCGGCGTCAGGTCGTATTTGGCCATCTTGCGGCACTTGAGCACGAGCGTCGCCTCGGCGAAGTACGTCGTATCCCCGTCGAAAACGCTCGTCAGTCCCGCTTCCTTCACCTTATCCGTGTCGCGTCCGCTCTTGCTGCCGCAGAGCGCGAGCGCCTTTTTCTGCGCACCGCCGAAAAAGCTGATCGTGAACCGGTCGTTCGCTTCCAGAAAACCGAACGTATAACGCTGGGGACGGATGAAAATGAACGCCGCGTCTTTGCCCCAGATCTCGCCCAGACCGCCCCAGCTGACGGTCATGGTGTTGAAGCCGTCCTTGGTGCCGGCGGTCACGAGCGCCCAGTCCTCCGCGAGACTGCGCACGGCGCTTTGGTCGATGCTGCGGATGCTCACTTTCTTAAACTCCATTTTCCGGTTCCTCCGTTTTCAGGGAATACAGTGTGACCTGCGCTCCGGACGTGTCCATGTCGCGCAGCGTGCCGCCGAAGTGAAAGCCCAGCGCGCGGCCGGACGGAAACAGATCCGAGAGCGGAAGGAGCACGAATGCACGATCGAGCATGCGCGGGTGCGGCAGCGTCAGCTCAAAGCTGTCGCTTTTGACGTTTTCATACAGCAGCACGTCCAGGTCGAGGATGCGCGGACCGTCCTTGATCGTGCGCTCACGTCCTGCGGCTGCCTCGATCCCCAGACAAATGCCCAGAACCGTTTTCGGAGACAGGTCCGTCTCCAGCAAAACGGCGGCGTTGAGGAAATCCGGCTGTTCGGCGTAACCGACCGGCTCCGTCTCATAGACGCGCGAGACGGCAAGCACCTGCGTTTTCGGCGCGCGCCGCAGCGTGTCGACGGCAAACCGCAGGTTTTCGAGCCGATCCCCTAAATTGGAACCGAGCCCCAGTACGACTTTACTCATTCCATTCGCTCCCTTTCTATTTCGACCGCTGCCCATGCGCAGTCCGCTTTCATCGGCGCATCCGGTTTTTTCAGCCGCAGGCGCAGCCGCCGGATCGCGGGATATTCGCAGAACAGCGCGCGCGCCGTTTCGTCGACCGCCTTCTCGATCAGATCGAACCGCTGCTCGGTCAACGTCCGGCGGATGGTCTTGGCGATGCTTGCATAGTTGACGGTTTGCGAGAGATCGTCGCCCTGTACGGCGGCGGAAAAATCCGTCGTCAGCTCGGCGTCGATCAAAAACGTCTGACCGTATTGTTTCTCCTCGGGGTTGACGCCGTGGCGGGCGAACACGCGCAGATCGCGCAGCAGGATCTTTCCCGTTTCTGCCGGTTTCGGCAGACGGTACAGAGCGTCCGCCACGCGCGCGCCCTGCACGCCTTCTGCGACGTCATGCACGCGCAGGATGTCCGCGCCGCCCGCGATCGCCGCCGTGTGACAGGCGACGGTGCCCGCAAGCCGCTTGCGCGGATCGGTCTCGCCGCTCACCGCGCCGATCAGCCGCTTGCGCGAGGCGCCGACGAGCATGGCACACCCAACGTCGAGCTGACGCAGATCGCGCAGGATGGCAAAGTCGCCGGCGCGGCTTTTTCCGAAGCCGATGCCGGGGTCGGTGCAGATCTGCGTTTTACGAACGCCCGCTTCCTCGGCGCGCCGCAGCATTTCCAGAAAGAACGCGC
The DNA here is from genome assembly GCA_902787275.1 of Oscillospiraceae bacterium. Classification (GTDB taxonomy): domain Bacteria; phylum Bacillota; class Clostridia; order Oscillospirales; family Acutalibacteraceae; genus UBA1425. The sequence continues at coordinate 1,869 of CADAGA010000068.1, forward strand.
GCACCTGCGGCAGCGGATCGTCCGCGCCGGCAAGATCGGCGTCCGTGCCGTGCGTCACGATCCATCCGGCGTCATATTGCCGGACGGCGTCCGCCATCGCATGCTGAAAGACGCCCGACACGTCGTTCACGATCGCCGCGCCCTGCGCGAGCGCCCATGCAGCCGTTTCGGGGTGGCGCGTATCGACAGAGACCGGGATCTCCAAAGAACGGCACAGCGGTTCCAGAACGGGGCGCAGCCGCTCGATCTCCTCGGCGCTTGAGACGCTCGTATGTCCCGGCGCCGTGGATTCCGCGCCGACGTCCAGGATATCCGCGCCCTGCGCCCGGATCTCGGCGGCACGCCGCAGCGCATCGTCCGCGCCGAAGTACTGTCCGCCGTCCGAAAAAGAATCCGGCGTCACGTTCAGCACGCCCATGATGTATGTTCGCCTGCCGCATTCAAAACGGAATCGTTTTCCTTCAAACATGGTTTACTCCTTCAGAAGCGCGAGCACTTCCGCGCGCGTACGCGCATCGCTGCGCATCACGCCGCGCAGAGCGGACGTGCGCGTTTCACTTCCTGCCGCGCGTGCACCGCGCATCGTCATGCAGAGATGCTGCGCGTCGATCACGACCGCTACGCCCAAAGGCGAGAGCTCCTCGTACAGGAAGTCTGCGATCTGCGCCGTCAGCCGCTCCTGAAGCTGCGGCCGCTTGGCAAACGTGCCCACGATGCGTGCGAGCTTCGACAGACCGATCACCTTGCCGCCCTGCGGGATATAGGCGATATGCGCCTTGCCCATGAACGGGATCAGATGATGCTCGCACATCGAGTACAGCGGGATGTCCCGCACGATCACGAGCTCATCGCCGTTCGGCTCGTCGAAAATTTTCAGATGCTTGTGCGGATCTTCCTCCAGTCCGGCGAAGATCTCCGCGTACATTCGCGCCACGCGTGCCGGCGTTTCCACGAGCCCCTCGCGGTCGGGGTCCTCGCCGATCGCCTCCAGGATGTCGCGCACCGCGCGTTCGATTTTTTGCATATCCATATTCGTCACCGCCTTCTGTCAGGATACCAGAATGATATTGATCGTAAAGTCGTCTTCCGTCGCGTAATAGGTCACGCGCTTCGTCGAGATCTTTCGCTGCGTATTCGGCTCGATCCGCTTGAGCAGCGCATAGATCTGTTCCTTGTCAAAGAGCGTTTTCTGCGCGCTGTCGAACGCTTTTTTATCGGCGAAGCGCAGCTGGAAGCCGTCGCTTCCGGCGTTGAGCAACTGCGAAGCAAACGTCACGGTACGTTTCTTTTCTTCGTCGCCGAACTGTTTGAACAGCAGTTTTTCGTGCGCAAAGAAATTGTATTTCGTCGCCGTGCACGCAACGTGCGCGTCGAAGTCCGTGTGCGTTCTGCGCAGCATCTCGTCCGTGACGTTGAAGTAAGAATAGCTGACGATCTCGCCGCCCTTGTCCAGCACGGGATCGTCCCACGTCAGATCGAGATGGTACCATTCTCCGTCCAGCTGCACGACGTTCCACATATGACTTTCCGTCCGGCTGCCGGGCGGAGTGGAATTGCCGTGGACGACGAAACAGGGGATATCGAGCATGTCGAGCAGATACTTCGTCGTTTTGGCATATCCCTCGCACGCACACTCGCCGCCGCACAGCGCGCCGTAGATCGTACCCTTGTAGACGTTCGTTTCGTCGTTGGTATACGTGCAGGTCGAAATCAGCCGGTCGTGCACGACGCGTTCGCGGTCGAACGGAGTCGTTTTCTCGCGCGCCTGCTGTGCGATCTGTTCGGCGATTTCGCCGCACTTGCGGGACATGGCCTCGAAATCCGGAGCGGCCATGCGGTATTCCGGATAGAGATACGCGCGTTTTTTGACCTGACGCACGACCGTTTTGCCGCTGACGAAAAACAGCTCCGGATTGTCGTACAGAAGCGCTTCATACATGCTGTTCAGCTCGTCTCGCGTCAGCACAGGCACCTCGATGCGTTCCGGAAACGCGGTGATCTCGGTGAGGACCGCGTTGTATGCTGTTTTTTCCGTTTCGGAGAGCAGCTCAAAATAATGCTTGTACGGACTGCCGATCGGGAGAAGCGACGCGTCGCCGCTGAATCGGGGTGTGAGATCGTGCAGCGCGCAGCCGCCCGCCGACGCCGCAAGCAGCAGACACAGCAGCAGGCAGAGGATGCGTTTTGCGTTCACGGCTGCACCTCCTCGTCCGGGATGATACGGAAATACCGGATGCTCTGCACGTCGAACGGCGTCGCCTGCAGATATTCGAGCATCGGCTTGGCTTTTTTGAAATCCATCACGGAAATATCGCTCGACAGCGTATTGATCAGCGTCGAATAAAGATTGTCCCGCCGGGAGAGATTCTTTTCGTTGATATACTGGACGAACAGCTCGCCCAGCGCAGTCGCCTGCATGCGCAGACCTTCGTCACCGAGCGCGCCGCAGTAGCGCAGGTATTTCAGCAGATCGTCGCCGCGCAGCTTCTGTTCGCCCTCGATCAGGACGATCGCAAAGTCCGCGCCGCGGTAGCTGATCTGTTCCGGGAATGAGAAAACCACCGGCCCCAGCGTGTTGATCGCGCGCTTGAACGAGTTGTCGTCGGACGCGATGTAGCGGTCGATGTGGATGCCGCTGATCTGCTCGACGGCACGGATCAGCTGCTTGACGCCGCCGGCTTGATAATGCTCCAGAAAACTGCCGAAGCGGTCGCCCGTGTTGGCGGTCTCGCGCGGTGAAAAGGCGCAGATCGAATAGGAATTCTCGTCGAAGCTGATCTGTACGACCGCAAGGAAACGGATGTCCGTTTTATCCTGCGTGGCGCAAAGCAGCATCAGGTTTTTCACGCCCGTCACGTTCTCGACGACCTGGGAAACGTCGGTCGCCGATTCGGTCGTTTCGTCCGTGTCACGCGAAAACCCGCCGGAGTGGATGCCGATATAGACGGCGCTCACCGCCAGAAACAACGCCAGAAACACTGCGGCGGCGCCGAAAAACCGACCGAGACGACGGCGCTCACGCTGTCGTGCGGTACGGAAGGTCTGTAATTTGTTCCACATAGCGCTCTCCTTTTATGCTCGCGGCGGATTATCTGGTCAGCAGTGCCGCGCCGCAGGCGTCCAGACGGACGGTCCGCTCGTCGGGACGCGCGGCGCCGAACGTCGCGCGCAGATCCTGCCATTCGGCGGGAAGATAGTAGTCGATGGGATGCTCGTTGCGGTTGACAATGGTCAGTGCGCGGGAATCGCCCCGCACGCGGGCAAAAGCCACGCAGCCGAGCGTCGCGGACACCGGCACGAAATCGCCGTCGGCAAAGCATGCGTTTTCGCGGCGGAGCCTGCCGAGCTCCCGATAGAATCCGAGCAGAGACGCGTCCTCGCGTCCCCACGGAAAACAGCCGCGGTTGAACGGATCTTCACCGCCTTCCGTACCGGCTTCGTCGCCGTAGTATACGCACGGAATACCGGGCAGCGTGTACTGCAGCGTCGCCGCCGCGCGCAGCAGCGAAAGTCCTTTTTTGCGCTGCTCCGGCGAAAGCCGTCCGCTTCCGGCCCTCCACGCACTGCGGCCGTAACCGGAGCCGACCAGACGCGTCAGAACGCGTGCCGTGTCGTGCGTGCCGATATGGTTCATCAGCGTGTGGATGCTCTGCGGCGGGTAGTGTTCCAGCACCGTCAGCGCCGCGTCCAGAAACCGTTCCGCGCTGCCGGTCTGCAAAAAGCGCAGGATCGCGTCCGCGAACGGGTAGTTCATCACGGAATCCATCTGGCCGCCCAGAAGATAGCGGCGTCTTTGGCCGTAGCTGATCTTGCAGCTTGCGTCCTCCCAGACCTCGCCCAGCACGTAAGCGTCCGGTTTTTCCGCTTTGACCGCTTCGTAAAAAGCGTCGAGGAAGCTGTCCGGCAGTTCGTCCGCCACGTCCAGCCGCCAGCCGTCCGCGCCGTCCCGGAGCCATTGACGCGCGACGGCTGCGATGTAGGTGCGGTAGCTTTCGGTTTCCTCGCGCACCTCCGGCAGAATATCGACGCCCCACCAGCTCTCATAGCTTTGCGGCCAGCGGATGAATTTGTACCACGGATAGTAGGGCGAGTCCTTGCTCTGGAACGCGCCCGTGTCCTTATAGTGCCCATATTTGTTGAAATAACGACTGTCGTCGCCGGTATGGCTGAATACGCCGTCCAGCAGGATGCGGATGCCGCACGCATGCGCCGCGTCGCACAGCGCGCGAAAATCCTCCCGCGTGCCGAGCAGCGGATCGATCGTCTCGTAATCGGCGGTGTCGTAGCGATGGTTGGACGCAGCCTCGAAGATCGGATTGAGATAGATGCAGCTCACGCCCAGGGAGCGCAGGTACGGCAGCTTCTCCCGGATACCGGCAAGATCGCCGCCGAAGAAATCGTATTTGCGGATGCGTCCGGCGGGGTCCGGCTCCCACATCGGTTCGGCGCCCCAATCCTCCCGCAGCACGCGGGACGCGGGGATATTTTGCTTCGGTTCGCCCGACGCACGGAAACGGTCAGGAAAGATCTGGTACAGGATGCCGCCCGGGACCCATTCCGGTGCACGGACGGCCGGATCATACACCGTCAGCTGCCACTCGTCCGCGTCGCGCGTGATGCGGCCGAGACCGTTTTCTTCACAGCGGATGTCCATACTGCCGAAGTCCGTGTCGTAGATAAAATGGTACCAGAACAGCCCGACGGCGTCGGGCGTGTATTCGATACGCCACCATTCCTCGCCGTCGCCCTCCATGCGCTCCCACTGCGCGGAAACGAACGTCGTTCCGCCGGCGTCCGCGCGCACGGCAAGCCGTACGCCGCGACAGCACAGTTCCCGCGGCAGGATCACGCGGAACGTGACCGTTTCGCCTGCCGCGACTGCGCCGAAGGGCGTTTTGTGATAGGTTTTTCGGGAGTTGAACGGGATGTAGTACATAGTATCTTTCCTTTACGCCGGGGGAAGATTGGACACGAGCAGAAGCGTCTGCATAAGATAGTAACCCAGCACGAACAGAATCGCATACGCCAGCACACGCGTCACGCGGCGCAGGATCGTGCGCCGGCGCACGCGGGCGTGGTACGCATACGTTCCGCTGTAATGGCGGATGAAGGGAACGGTCACTTTTTTCTGTTTTTTTGCCATATCACCATCTCCTCATCAGGCGAACAGCGCGCGTCCGGACAGTCCGGCAAACGCGAGCGAGAGCATCGCGACGTACAGGAACATCGCGGGCGTGCCGCGGAACAGCGGCGGGATGTCGGGGTTCTTTTCGAGCCGGCGAAGGCCGATGTTGACAAGGAACAGCGCAAGGATGAACGACAGCCCGGAGCCGAGACCCGTACCGACGCTCTGCAGCAGCGTAAAGCCGGCCTGACGGTTGATAAGCGGCACGGCAAAAACCATCGTATTCAGCGCGGCGATGCCCAGTGTGTTGAAGAACTTGCTTCCCGGCTGCAGCAGCAGATACAGAAGCGCAGCCGTCACGGCATACAGAACGGCAAGGACGCCGCCGAAGATCAAGATATGCGGCGCGCTGCCGAGCGCGTTGACTTCGGGGATCGTGTCAAGCTCGCGGCACAGCAGCGCCGTTACCGTCGAATAGAACGCGATCATCACCGCGAACGGCACAAACCGTTTCGGCTTCGTAGACATGCGGATCGCTTCGCTTGCGCCGTATCCGCCGCTGAACACAAGGTTTTGGACAAAGATCATGTACAGCGCCGTTTGCAAAAGAGAAAACACGCTATGCATCCGGATTCGCCTGCCCTTCCTTCGTCTTTTCGCTTTCGATGCTTTCAAGGATCGCGTCGATCTCCTCCTGAACGGAGTGGTCGAGCGATGCGAACAGATTGTCTGTCAGTTCCGCGTCGGGATCGTCCGACGCCTGCTCGTAAAACGCCTCGGCGGGATTGTCCGCCGCACTCTCCGGCGTGTCGTCGGTTTCCTGCGCCGGCGCCGGTTCGGGAGCGTTCTGCGACTGTGCCGGTTCCGGCTGCGGCTCGGCTTCCGTTTTCTCCGAGACCGATTCAACGGCGACCGGTTTTTTACGCGAGGAGCGCTGAATGCCGAACGCCATCTGTGCCTCCTGCTCCAGGAATACAGAGCAGAACCATTTCAGAAAAGCCGCCAAAAATCCCAGCACGATAAACCCGCCAAACGGCATGGACAGGCCGCGCAGCGGCGGCGCGGAGAAAACCTGTCGGTCGCCGATCATGCCGCTGCCCAGAAGACCGCGCACCAGACCGGACGTCAGCAGAACCAGCGATGTGCCGACGCCGTTGGCAAGCGCGTCCAGAAAACTCACGTGCAGCTTTTGTTTGACTGCGCATTTTTCGCAGCTATGTGGAGGGCTTCGCGCTCATCAGCGAAAGATAAATGCCGGCGCGTTCACGCAGCTCGGGCGCATTCTGTTCGAGGAAGAACGCCGTTTCGGCGCAGACAACGAGACCGATCAAAAAATAGATCACGACACGCGCGCGGCGCGGCACTTTTTTCAGCGCCAGCGACGCAAAGCACTCGCAGAGGATCAAAAGACCCGTCACCAGTACGGACAAAAGCGCGGACACGTACAGATCCGCAGCCGCTGCGACCGCCGGACACAGACCGATGACCTGTACCAGAACGGGGTTGCGCAGCAAAACACCCTGCAAAAAGATGCGGGAGGAGAGGCCGGACTGTTTTTGGTTACGCATTTGCCGTATCCTCCTTTGCCGCAGCTTTGGTTTTGCGCGCCTTTCTGCGCTTTTTTTCGCGGCGCATCAACCGCACCTCGACCGCCGGCCATACTGCGTCCGCGATCAGGATGCCGAAGCAGACGCTGTCCTCAAAGTTGGAGAAATAGCGCAGCAGCATGCACACGATGCCGGAAAAGAAGCCGTACAGAAAACGGTGACTGACTTTGCGCGGGGAGATCGCGGGATCGGTGACAAAAAAGACTGCCGCGAAGATCAGAAGTCCCGAACAAAGCTCCATGAGAAGCGAGGTCGGACGAACGCTGCCCGCGTAGATGCGCGGGAACAGCACGGACAGCAGTGCGCACGCGAGCAGAAACGACAGTGTGTTGACGATCGCGCGGCGGTAGCGCACGGCAAGGAAGATCATTCCCGCCGCAAGCACAAGAATGCACGACGCACCCATGGGCCCGGGGAAATTGCCGATGAGAATATCGAAAATATTGACCGTGTTCGGTCGGATGGACGTGCCGCTGTGGAGCATGCCTGCGAGGGACTGCCCCTGCACGTATTCGGAACCGGTGCCGATCGCCGGATAACGGAACACGCGATCCGGCCAGCACAGCGTCATGAACGCGAAGCCGGCGGCTGTCGGGACGAACGGGACGGAGCCCGTTCCGCCCAGCGGCAGCTTGACCACCACGACGGCAAACGCCGTGCCGGCCAGCGCGATGTAATACGGGATGTCCGCCGGGAGCATCAGCGCAGTTGCCGCGCCGATGAACAGCGCGCTGCAGTCCGAGATGTCGCGCGGGCAGCGCATGATCCATGCGCCGAGCACCTCGCACACGACCCCGGCCGCCATGCACGCGAGGATGCGCGTCAGCGCGCCGACACCGTAATAATACACGGCGACCACGCCCAGCGGCAGCAGCATCAGCAGCGCGTCAAAATGAAACACCTTTCCGGGCGTCTTGCCCGGGCGCTTTTTTTTCGGGGAGGGCAAAGCATTCACCTCCGGTTTTTCCAACATTTAATCATTGCATACAGCATGTACGGGTAATATGATAGAAATAGAACGCGAACAGGGGGATACCGCATTGAAGATCGTTTCGCCGCAGGAAAACAAGATCGTGATCGAGCTGACGAACGCCGATATGACCGAGCTGGACATCACGTATGAGGAGATGGATTACGGCAATATCGAAACGCGACGCGTGATCTGGACCGTGCTCGACCGTGCGCGGCACGCGCTCAGCCGGGACATCGATCCGTCTGGCAAAATGCTGATAGAGACCGTGCCGGCGCCGGACGGCGGGTGTGTGCTGTACATCACCGTTCTGCAAGTGCAGACGCACGCGCTCGGATGCCGTGGCTTTTTGCGCATCCACAAGGAACGCACGCGTTTTACGTACGCGTTCGATTCGCTGGGCGATCTGACGGCGTGCGCCATGCGCCTGCGGGAGGGTGCGGCGGAGCCGTGCAAAAGCAGTTTGTTCCTGCTCGACGGTCAATATCGGCTCTCGATCTGCAGCGAGATGCCGCCGCGGCGCGTCAAAACGCTTCTGGCGGAATACGGCACGCCCTGTGCCGACGGCGCGATGCCGGACGCGTTCCTGCGCGAGCACGGGAAGCTGCTCGCGGAAGGCGACGCGATCGAAAAACTGACGATCGGTTTATAAGGCTTTTCCGTAGTTTTCTTCGGCGATCTGCCGCAGCGACGCGATCGTCTTTGCGGCGTCTTCACTGCGGAACACGGCGCTGCCGGCGACGAAAACGTTCGCGCCGTAAGCCGCCGCCAAAGCGATCGTATCCTCGGCGATCCCGCCGTCTACCTGAATATCCGTATCGAAACCGCGCTTTGTGCATTCGTGCCGCAGAGCGCGGATTTTTTCGAGCATATCATGCATGAACGACTGGCCGCCGAATCCCGGCTCCACGGTCATCACCAGCACCATATCCGCAAGGTCGAGCAGCGGAAACACCGTCTCGGCAGGGGTGGCGGGCTTTAAGGAGACCGCGGTTTTGCAGCCTGCCGCGCGGATCGCTCCGAGCACCGCGCGCGGATCGTCGGCCGCCTCCGCGTGGAAGGTGATGCTGTCCGCGCCCGCCGAAGCGAAGTCGCCGATATACCGAATGGGGTCCTCGATCATCAGATGCACGTCAAACAGCGCCGGCGAGCATTTGCGGATCGCCTTGATCACCGGCGGACCGAACGTGATGTTGGGCACGAACATGCCGTCCATTACGTCCAGGTGCAAAAGCTCCGCGCCGCACGACGCCATGCGCGCGGCTTCCTCGCCCAGACGCGAAAAGTCCGATGCGAGCACGGAGGGAGAAATGCGGATCATACGATGCGCTCCTTTCAAATCAAACGTCGTAGCTGCCGAGATAGTCCCGCTGCTTTTCGGTCAGCGTATCGATCGACAGTCCGGAAAAGCGCAGCTTGCGCATCGCTACGTCGCGGTCGATCTCCCGCGGAACGGGGATCACGCCGGCAGGCATGGTCTTGCCGCGGTTGTTCTGCACGAGATACAGCGCGCCCATCGCCTGAATGGCGAAGCTCATATCCATGATCTCGGCGGGATGACCGTCGCCCGCAGCCAGATTGACGAGCCGCCCCTCGGCCAGCACGTTGATGCGCCTGCCGTCCGGCAGACGGTAGCCGACGATATTCTTGCGGCGCACTTTCTGCTCCACGGCCATCGCCGCGAGCGTTGCTACGTCTACCTCGACGTTGAAATGTCCCGCGTTGCACAGGATCGCGCCGTCCTTCATCTTTTCAAAATGGCGAGCGGTGATCACGTCGCAGCAGCCGGTGACCGTAACGAAGAAATCGCCGAGCGCGGCGGCCTCGTCCATCGGCAGCACGGTGAAGCCGTCCATGAACGCTTCGAGCGCTTTGACGGGATCGACCTCGGTCACGTATACCTTTGCGCCGAGACCCTTGGCGCGCATCGCCACGCCCTTGCCGCACCAGCCGTAGCCGGCTACGACGACGTTTTTGCCCGCGACGATCAGATTCGTCGTGCGGTTGATGCCGTCCCAGACGGACTGTCCGGTACCGTAGCGGTTGTCGAACAGGTGCTTGCAGTCCGCGTCGTTGACCGCGATCATCGGGAAGCGCAGAGCGCCCGCCTTTTCCATCGCGTGCAGACGCAGGATGCCGGTCGTCGTCTCCTCGCAGCCGCCGATCACGTTCGGCAGAAGCTGCGGGAATTCGGTGTGGATCAGGTGCACGAGATCCCCGCCGTCGTCGATGATGATCTGCGGCGCTGCGGCGATCACTTTGCGCAGATGCGCCTGGTATTCATCGCTCGTGACGCCGTACCGCGCAAAGACGTTGATGCCGCATTCGGCGAGCGCCGCGGCCACGTCGTCCTGCGTCGAGAGCGGGTTGCTGCCGGTCACGAACATCTCGGCGCCGCCGGCGAGCAGAACCTTGCACAGATACGCGGTCTTGGCTTCGAGGTGGATCGACAGCGCCAGGCGGATGCCCTCGAACGGCCGCGTTTTCGAGAATTCTTCTTCATAGCTGCGCAGCAGCGGCATGTTGTCGCGCACCCAGTCGATCTTGTCGCGTCCGGAAGGCGCGAGCGAAATGTCCAGAATATCGTACATGATCTGTTCTCCTTCAGGCTTTGACTCGTTCGTAAATGCGATTGCTTTCAAAAATCACGCGTTCCTCATCGATCGTTGTCAGTTTCCGCTTGTCGAGCAGGATCTTTCCGTTTACGATCACGGTATCGACTTCGCTGCCGTTTGCGGAAAAAGCGAGCGACGACAGCAGGTTCGTCGGCGGATTCATCTGCGGGCACGTCAGATCAAGCAGCGTGATGTCCGCCTTTTTGCCGACCGCAAGCGCGCCGATCGGCAGGTCGAGCGCCTTCGCGCCGCCGAGCGTCGCAGCTGTGACTGCTTCGGCAGAAGTGACCGTGACGGCGTCGGCATGCGTGCCCTTGTGGATGAGCGCGAGCAGATTGATCTCGTGGAACATGTTGAGCGTATTGTTGCTGGCGGCGCCGTCGGTGCCGAGCGCGACGTTGACGCCCGCCTCCAAAAGCTCCGGTACGGGCGCAAAGCCGTTGCCGAGCTTGAGATTGCTGGAGGGATTCGTCAGCACGGACACGTCGTTGTCGCGCAGGATGCGGATATCGTTCTGCGTCAGCTGTACGCAGTGCGCCGCCGCCGTATGGCGATTGAACAGGCCGGTTTTTTCCATAAGCTCGACAGGTGTGCAGCCGTACTTTTCGCGGATCGTTTCGATCTCGCTCCGGCTTTCGGCCAGGTGTGTGTGGATGCCGATCCCCAGCTCGTCGGCGGTCCCGATCACGGTTTCGAGGTATGCCGGCGCGCAGGTGTACGGCGCGTGCGGCGCGAGCATGAACGTGATCCGGCCGTCGGCCAGACCGCTGTATGCGGTGATGTCCTGCTTTGCCTCGCGCAGACGGCGCATCCCACCCGCGTCATCCGCCGTTTCGCCCTGCAGTCCGCGCGAGAGCACCGCGCGCATACCGCTGTCGGCGACGGCGCGCGCCGTGTCGTCGGGCATCATAAACATATCGAGGAACGTCGTCGTACCCGAGCGCAGCATTTCGCAGATGCCGAGCAGTGTCGTCCAGTAGCAGTCGCCGGGACGCAGGCGGTCCTCCATCGGCATGATGCGGTCAAACAGCCACGTCATGAACGGCAGGTCGTCCGCGCTGTTGCGAAACAGCGACATATACGCGTGGGAATGGGCATTGACAAGTCCCGGGATCGCGAACAGCTTGCTGCCGTCGATCACGCGGTCGCAGTTTTCCGCGCCCGTGCCGTCGAGCGAAACGATCGTATCGCCGTCCGTCACGATGCTGCACGTCTGCACGGCAAGTTTGCCGGCGCAGGGAACGAGCGCGCGTACGTTTTTGATCCATATTTTCATTTCATCACGCACCTATCTATACGTATCCAAAATAAGACAAATTATTATACCATACTCCGCCGAAAAATACAACAAATCATCTTGAAAAAAAACCGGTAAAATGGTATACTTTTGGAGATTTCAAAATCTATGATGGGGGCGTTTATGAAACCGCGTTCAAAGCGAGCATTTTTTCTGGAAAGCGTCGTGCTGAGCGTCGCCGGGATCGGCGTGTACAACGCGGTCATCCAGTTCCTCGTATATCCCGCGATCAGCCGCCGGATCGGCGCGGAAGCGTTCGGCCACGTGCTGACGATGCTGTCCGTGATGTCGGTCGCGGCGGTCTCCGTCGGCGCGGGCGTCAATTTTGCGCGCATGGCGAACGTGCCGCGCTTCGAGACCGAAAACGGCGACTACAACCGCTTTCTGCTGCCGGGACTCGTTGCGGTCGCGCTGTGCGGCACGGGTACGCTGGTCTGTATCGGAGCGGCGCATCCGGCGTCATGGGTGCTGTATCCGCTGCTCTGTGTCGTATCGGCGCTGCGCTATTACGGAAATGTTGCGTTCCGGCTGGAGATCAACTACCGCAAGAATTTCCTGTTCTTCCTGCTGCTGTCTGTCGGCTATGTGCTCGGTCTACTGCTGTTTCGCGTGGTCGGGCTGTGGGAAACGCCGATCCTGGTCGGCGAGATCCTGGCGGTTGGGTATGTCGTTCTTTCGGGCACGGTTTTGCGCCGCCCGTTCTGGAAAACGTCCGAAAATCTGCGCAAGGTGCGCAAGTCCTGCGCCGCGCTTTCGACAGCGCAGCTGTTCATCAATCTGACGATGCACGCCGACCGGCTTCTGATCGGCGCGCTGCTCGACGGCACACAGGTCACGATTTTTTACGTCGCGTCGCTTTTGGGCAAGGCAGTCGCGATGCTGACCGAACCGATTGCAGGCGTGGCGATCGGCTTTCTGGCGCGCACGAAGAGCTTCGGCAGGCGGCAGTTCCTTCTGAGCGCGCTGGTCAGTCTCGTTCTGGGCGCGCTGGCGTTTTTGGCGTTTATCCCGATCGCGCCGCTTTTGATGGGTCTGCTGTATCCCGACGTCGCTGCCGAGGCGAAGCCGTTCTTTCTTATTGCCAACGGCGGACAGATCATCTATTTTATTGCAAATCTTCTGCTGGTCATCGTGCTGCGGTTCGCGGCGGAAAAGTACCAGCTGTATATCAACGTCACCTACAGCGTCCTGTTTTTTGCCGTCTGCATCCCAGCGCTGCAGCACGGCGGACTGCCGCTGTTCTGCACGCTCGTGCTGCTGCTGAATATCGTACGGCTTGCGGCGGTGCTGATTCTGGGTGCGTGGAAAAGCAAGGAGGGAGCGCAACTATGAAATACGGCTATCTTTCCTTCGGCCGCAATCCGGCGCAGAGCCGCGACCAGTTCGGGAATCTCGGCGACTGGTACCAGAGCTTCGCGGTGCAGACGCTGTTTCGCAAAATGGGCATTCCCGAATCGCAGCAGCAGGCTGTGGACCGCACCGACATCACGACCTATCGCGGAGAACGGACGCGCCTTGTGCTGCAGGGCTGTTTTCTGCACATGAAGGGCGCGCCGGTGTTTCCGGTCTCCGCGGACATCGATCCGTGCTTTTTCGGCTTTCACTGTCTGTCCGCGCTCGACCGGCGCGGGATCGCGGCACTGCCGGACGACCTGCTGATCGGCTGCCGGGACGAGGCGACTTACCGCCGGATGCAGAAGCTCGGCAAGCACGCGTTTCTTTCGGGCTGTCTGACGCTGATCCTGGACAGGCGTCCCGCCGCGCCGGAAAACAGCAAGGTGTTTCTGGTCGACGCGCCGCGGGAGGTCGAGAAGTATATACCCGCACATCTGCGCGAACGGATCGAATACGTTTCGCAGTCCTACCGGCTCAACCGCGAATGGGACGAGCGCGAAACGCACGATCGTCTTCGGAAAAAAGCGGAGGAAACGCTCGCAAAATACCGGGACGAAGCGATCCTCGTCGTGACGTCGCGGCTGCACGTCGCGTCGCCGTGTACCGCGCTCGGCGTCCCCGTGATCCTGGCGCGCAACTATTTTGACGAGCGGTACGCGTGGATCGACAAATTCCTGCCGCTGTACACGCCCGACCGTTTCGGCGAGATCGACTGGGACGCGCAGGCGCCGGATCTCGAAGCGCACAAAAAACGCGTCCTCGAAACTGCTGCCGCATGCGTCGAAAACAGCCCGGACGCGGCGAAGCTCGCGGACGAATTGACGGCTTTCTATCTCGACCGCACGCGCGGCAAAATACACAAACCGATTTACGTCAAGGCGTATCATTTTTTGCAGGGAACGGCGCCGAAAACGGCGGACTTCTGCCGCGAAAAGCTGCTGCAAAAATTCACCGTGGAAACATCCCGGAATAAAGAATAAAAAGGACGTGATTGTATGGCACTCGACAAAAACTTCAAGCCCGTGCTGCGCTTCATGGCGTGCAGCGACATCCATATCAAGGACGATCCCGACTGTCCGGAACGCGCGCGTTTCAGAAAGGCGATCCGATGCGCCTACAAGATCGCCGAACAGAGCGAAGCCTATAAAAAGCTTGACGCGCTGTACGTCGTCGGCGACTTTGCAAATTCCGGTACGGAGGTGCAGATGCGCGCGGTCAAGCAGATCCTCGACGAGGAGCTGCGCGCCGAAACGACGTACCGCCTGACGATGGCGAGCCACGAGTGGCACGGCGACGGCGAGGAAAACGCGCGTGCGCGCTTTCAGGAGATCTTCGGTCTGCCGTTCGATTCGCACGAAGTCATCAACGGCTTTCATTTCATCGCGCTGACCACGACGCACGGCTGTGATTTTGACGACCGGCTGCTGACGTACGCGAAGACGGAGCTGAAAAAAGCGGCGGCGGACGATCCGCGCAAACCGATCTTTTTCTTCCAGCATCCGCATCTGACCGACACGGTTTACGGCGGCATTTATTGGGCGGACGAAAAGCTGATCCCCATTCTGATGGACTATCCGCAGGTGATCGATTTTTCCGGTCATTCCCACGCGCCGATCAACGATCCGCGCTCCATTTTCCAGGATCACTTCACGGCGCTCGGCTGCGGTTCGATGAGCTATTTCGAGCTCGAGGAATTCGACAAGATCTACGACGGGATTTCCCCGCGCCTCCGCTACGAAATCCAGAGACGTGAGCTCACCCCCTACCTGGAGCGTACCGACTTCTGGTGGATGGGCCTCAACGATAATCCGAATGTCAACAACTGGGGCCCCTGGTGCAACTCCAACGCCATCCTCTGCTTCATGCTCATGGAAAACGACCGCGACACCCTCGCGAAGGCCG
>CADAGA010000069.1 GCA_902787275.1 Oscillospiraceae bacterium
CCCGCGAACACCGTGTCGATGATGTCCCGCGGCGTCATGCCGGAGTCGACCATGCGGGAGACGGAGTCGATCTTTTCAATGTTCTTCTCGATCGTCTCCACCACGGCGGGATCGGCATACGGCAGCAGCTGCACCAGAAAACCGCCTGCAGCGCGGCAGTTGAAGTCCGGATGCACCAGCACACCCAGCGCGCACACGGACGGCGTCTGCTCGCTCGACGCGAAATAGTTCGTCACGTCCTCGGCGATCTCGCCGCTGACGATCGACGCCACGCCGACGTACGGCATATCCAGCCCCAGATCGCGCAGCACGTGCATCTGTCCCCTGCCGACCGCGCCGCCGACGTCGAGCTTGCCCTTTGCGTTCGGGGGCAGCTCCGTCTCGGGATGATCCGCGTAGCCGCGCACGTTGCCGCGCCAGTCGCTCACGCAGCAGATCGTTCCCGCCGGTCCGTCGCCGCAAAAGCGCAGCGTCACCGACTGTTTTTCTTCCTTGAGCAGCGACCCCATCATCGACGCCGCCGTCAGAGCGCGGCCGAGCGCGGCCGTCATCGTTTTGGACAGGCCGTGTATCTCATGCGCCGTCTGCACGATCTGCGACGTATCCGCCGCCACGATCATCGCGCTGCCGTCCTGCGTCAGCGCGCGCACCAGATTGGATTTGAGCATCCGTATCCCTCATTTCCCTGTTTTTCGGGCTATAGTATACCGCATTTGCGTTTGTTATGCAAGCGCAAAAAAAGGATTGAAAACGATCCGCGGGGTATGGTATAATGGTTGCAGCAATCGGAAAGGTCGGATAACTATGAAATTAGGCATCGTGGGTCTGCCGAACGTCGGCAAGAGCACCCTGTTCAACGCGATCACCAACGCGGGCGCGCAGTCCGCAAACTACGCATTCTGCACCATCGAGCCGAACGTCGGCGTCGTGTCCGTGCCGGACGCGCGCATCGACAAGCTCGCCGAAATGTACCATCCCGTCAAGATCACGCCCGCCGTGATCGAGTTCGTCGACATCGCCGGTCTCGTCAAGGGCGCGTCCCGCGGCGAGGGTCTGGGGAACAAATTCCTCTCCCACATCCGCGAAATGGACGCGATCATCCACGTCGTGCGCTGCTTCGAGAACGACGACATCATCCACGTCGACGGCAGCATCGATCCCGCCCGCGACATCGAGACGATCAACCTCGAGCTGATCTTCGCCGACCTCGAGGTGCTCGACCGGCGTATCGACCGCGGCGTCAAGGCGATGAAGGGCGACAAATCGCTCGCGCATGAGGTCGACTTCCTCAAGCGGCTGAAAGGCGAGCTGGAATCGGGCGTTCCCGCGCGCAGCGTCGAAGTGTCCGACGACGAAAAGGCGACGCTCGCCGAGCTGTGCCTGCTGACCGCGAAGCCCGTGATCTACGCGTGCAACATGAGCGAGGACGACTTTGCAAACGGCATCGACAACAACCCCGGCTACAAAACCGTGCAGCAGATCGCCGCCGCAGAGGGCAGCGAGGTGCTGCCGATCTGCGCGGAGCTGGAGGCGCAGATCGCGTCGCTCGAGCCGGACGAGAAAGAAATGTTCCTCTCCGAGCTCGGCGTGGAAAAGGGCGGTCTCGATATCCTCATCCAGCGCAGCTACGCGCTGCTGGGACTGATCTCCTACCTAACCGCAGGTCAGCCGGAGGTGCGCGCCTGGACGATCAAAAAGGGCACCAAGGCGCCGCAGGCCGCCGGCAAGATCCACTCCGACTTCGAGCGCGGCTTCATCCGCGCTGAGGTCATCGCGTTCGACGATCTGATCGCGTGCGGCTCCATGGCCGCCGCCAAGGAAAAGGGTCTCGTCCGTTCGGAGGGCAAGGAATACGTCATGCGCGACGGCGACGTCGTCCTGTTCCGCTTCAACGTCTGACCGCGGACGGCACGGTTTCTCCGGAAAGATTCCGTAGAATCCTCCGTAGGATCCTACGTAGTTTAACGGAGTTATGCTCCGTAGAAAGCTACGGTCGTCAACCTATTATATAGAGACAAGATAAAGAAAAGATCAGAGAATATATATCCGCGCAGCGCGCGCAGAAAAGCGTTCTCAGCGTTCCCGTGATCCACATGGATCGCGGGGGCGCTTTTTTTCGTTCCGATCAAAAAACTTTCAAAAATCTCTTGACAAGAGAACAAATGTTCTGTATTATGGAAGAGAAAGAACGAATGTTCGGGTAATCTGTATCCGACAAAGGAGGGAGTCCATATGCAGAAAGAATCGGAACTTGACTTTTCGCCCCTTCCCGATGAGGCGGCGATGGCACAGCAGGCGTACACGCAGTGGGAACGCGCCGAGGCAGAATCGATGGCGGAATACGTCAGCCGCCGGCGCACGGTCGATCTGGCGGTGCTCGCGCGGCAGGTCGTGGACGAAGAGCTGACCGACGCGCAGCGCACCGCGATCCGGATGCGTTACTACGAAAACCGCTCGCCGCTCGAGATCGCGCAGCGGCTGCAGATCAGCGCGAGCGTCGCCGTGCGCACGCTCAGGCGCGCGGAGGAAAACGTCCGGCGGTATCTCAAATACGTCGTGCGGTACCAGCACGACCTGCGAAACGTGCCGTTCCTGCCGCTCGAAGTGCGCAAGGCCATGGTCGTCGCCGCCGCGCGGTACGGCAAAGCGGACGCCGCGTCGCGCCTGCGGCGGCTTCGCGTTTGCGAAAACCTTTCTCCGGACGCAGTCGGCGGCGCGGTGGATATCCCCTGGGAACGCCTGCAGGCGATCGAGGACGGGCAGGCCAGTCCGGACGCCCGCGAGCTGCTGCGCCTGTCCGCCTTTTACGGCGTGTGCGCCGATTCCATTCTGAAAGGAGAACCGTCATGCAAACGTCATTAACGGCTCTTGCCGAGGAATACGTCGAGAGCGCGGGCAATCTTTCCTGCATGATCGCCTCGTGCAACGAAAAGCTGCGCCGCGCAAAGAAAAACGGCGACGCCGAGCTGGCGTACCGGCTGCAGAGAAATCTGCTCGATCTGTACGCGCAGCGCACGCATCTGCGGCAGATCGCTGCCTTTCTGAAAAACTATTACAACAAAGACTGCGAACGCATACAATAAGATGGAGGTGTTACGATGACACAGGTTTTTGGGATCGACGTTTCGGAATACCAGGGCGAGATCGACTGGAAAAAGATCAAGGCGTCCGGCAGGAGCTTTGCGATCCTGCGGTGCGGCTACGGCCGCTACGCCGACCAGATCGACCGCCGTTTCGAGCAGAACTACAAAAACGCCAAAGCCGCCGGCGTGCACGTCGGCGCATATCTGTTCAGCTACGCTCTGACGACGGAGCAGGCGAAAGAGGAGGCCGAAAACTGTCTGCGCTTTCTGCGCGGCAAGACGTTTGAGTACCCGATCGTTTACGACGTGGAAACGGCGGCGCAAAGGAAGCTCGGCAAGGAAAAGCTGTCCGCGATCGTGCGTGCGTTCTGCGACACGCTCGAAAAGCACGGGTACTTCGTGAGCGTTTACGCGAGTCTCGACTTTCTGAAAAACGCTCTGACGACGGACGTCACGAGCCGCTACGACGTCTGGCTCGCCCAGTGGGCGTCGAAGCCGACCTACGCCGGCGCGTACGGAATGTGGCAGTACAGCGCGACCGGCACCGTCAGCGGCATCCGCGGCGCGGTCGATCTCGACGTCGCGTACAAAAACTACCCGCTCATCATGCGCCGCAACGGACTGAACGGCTTTCACGCCGAACCGCGCACGTCCGCGCCGCAGGCAGGCGACGCCGTACAGCTCGAGAAAGAGCCGCTGTACATGTCCGCACGCACGCGTTTCCCCTCCGGCAGAGTCAGCGGAACGTATTATCTCTATGACGCCCAAATCGTCGACGGGCGCTACCGCGTCACGAACCGGTTCGGCAGCGTCGGCCGCAAACCCGCGATGTGGTTCGTGTCCGGCT
The DNA here is from genome assembly GCA_902787275.1 of Oscillospiraceae bacterium. Taxonomy (GTDB): domain Bacteria; phylum Bacillota; class Clostridia; order Oscillospirales; family Acutalibacteraceae; genus UBA1425. The sequence continues at coordinate 3,931 of CADAGA010000069.1, forward strand.
GGATCGACGCGTCGGCAATCGAATAATCGTGCTTGACAAGATACATTTTCTGTGATACGATATATTTTGAGCAAATCATAGAAAGTGTGATAGCCATGAAAAAAACGCGCTGCTTCGTTCCGCTGCTGCTCGTCTTTGTGATCCTGTTTTCAATCTCCGCTTTCTCCGGACCGTCCGAGGAAGAAAAGAACGGAGATTACCGCTTTGCGGGATCGGACTACGAGCGCAGGATCTTCGGAGATTACCGTTTTGTGCGAGGCGGAAGAGATTTTCAGAAGATTTACTTCGGATTCGAGTCGGCGATCGACGAAAACGGGGACGGCATCCCCTCTTTCGTCCAACAGACCGTGTATGCCGTCGGAATCATTGAAAAGTATATGCACGACGGCGAGCGGTACATCGCGTGCCACATCACGCCGAACAAATACACCGATCCTGCAATCGACGCGCCGTGCTATGCGCTCCTCGACACGCAGACGGAAGAGCGCACATACTATCCTTCCGTCGAGGCGCTGTCGGACGAGATCCATGCGCGCGGTCTGACGTTCGGCAACTGGTACTACACCGCGCATGCCAACAGTACCGAGGGCAAGCGCACGCCGCTGTTCGGCGACTATGCGATGGAAGATATGCGCAACAAGTATTACGGACGGTCGATCCTGTACCGCGAGCAGCCGATCTTTTACGGCATCCTGAACCGTGTGCGCACGGACGGCGAACGGTATATCGCCTTCCGCGAACGCAGAGTGCAGAACGACCGCGGCTGGCTGTTCCGCGAGATCGTCACGGAAGAGTGGCGCATCTGGTACGACGATCCGATCACGAACGCGATGTTGTCGCCGTCCGCACCGCAGCGGATCGGGCTGTTCCGCAGGTCTTGGTATGAATTCATTCCCGTCGTGTACGACAAATACGTCCTGTGGGACACTGCGGAGAACACCGTGCGGGAGTTCGATAAGCAGGGGCAGCTCCGCGATTTCTGCAAAGCGAATCAAATCGACCTGACGATAACTGCCGCGCGTTGACAAAACACACCTTTTTGGATATACTATGTCCAAAGAGGTGTGTTTTTTTTGAAACGTCTTTTGAAAAAATGCTATCGTGTGTTCCTGCGCGTCCTCGTCGCGGTGTGCCGCCGGCTGCCGCTGCGGCGGCGCGTGCTGTTTTTTTCCATCCGCGCCGAAGGGAAGCTGCTCGAAAACGCGCGGTGCGTCTATGACGCGCTGGACGCGAAAAAGACCGTCTTCGCGCACAAGCATCCGATCCCGTCCAAATACAGGCCGTACGCCTACTTCCTGCTGCTGACGCACAAAGTTATCGTCACCGACGACTATCTGCCGTATCTGCGCGAGGTGGAGCTGCGTCCCGCGCAGCGCGTGTTCCAGATCTGGCACGCGGGCGGCGGCTTCAAAAAAATGGGCTTCGACGTGTTCCCCGAACCGGACACCATCCACGCGCAGTATGACGACGTGATCGTGACGGCGGAGGACTGCCGCAAGTTTTTCGTGACGGCGTTCCGCCTGCCGATCGACAAGATCCACGCCTACGGTCTGCCGCGCACGGACAAGCTGCTGGATGCAGCGTGGCTCCAAAAGACGCGTGAGGACTTTTTCGCGCGGCACCCGGAACTTCGCGATAAGACGCTCTACCTCTACTGCCCCACGTTCCGCGAGGCGGGCAAAAAACGTGTGCGCTTCGATCCGCAGCTCGACTTCGACCGCATTGACCGGGAGCTGACGGACTCGGAAGCGCTGCTTCTGCACATGCATCCGACGGTGGACTACACCTTCGTCGAAAAGCCGTACGCGCACGTCTTCGATCTGACGAAAGAAGAGGACACGCTCACGCTCCAGTGCGTCTCGGACCTGCTCGTCACGGACTATTCCTCCGTGATCGTCGAGGGCTCCGTGCTGGGCATGCCGATGCTGTTCTACTGCCCCGACTTCGACACGTACGAGCGCGGGTTTTATCTCACCTACCCCGACGATCTGCCGGGGGAAATGTTCACCGACGGTACGCAGTTCGTCGCACGGATGCGCGGCGCGATCGAAAACCGCAGCATCGAGCGCGAAAAAGAATACCGCCGCGCGCAGACGTCTGCGTGCGACGGACATGCAACGGAACGTGTGGTCAAAGTGATTGAAGATTGGCTGCGCGGATAACGGCGTCGGCGATGCGGGAGGCCGCCCTCCCGTCCGGCGAGCCGAAATGATAAACCGTAAACCTTTGTAACGCGTCGGCGTCCGCATCGGCGTTTCGGACAGCGGCGAGCAGCTCGTCGAACGTCTGCGCCACGGTGCCGGGCACGTTCGAGCTGTAGTCGCGGTAGAAGCTGCGTCCGGCGGCATAGGAGCCGAGATCGAACGCGTAAAACACGCTCGGCTTTCCGACCAGCGCGAAGTCGAGACACAGCGACGAATAGTCGGTGATGAGCAGATCGCACGCCGCGATCAGATCGCCCGCGTCGGGATAATCCGTCAGATCCGTCACGCCGTCCGGCACCGGCACGTCGCGGAACTGCGGATGCAGCCGCAGCACGAGAAGGTATTTTTCTCCCAATTCCCGCTCGAATTCTGCAAAATCAAAGTGCGTGAGCAGCGCACGGTTTTCCGCCGGATCGTCGCGGAACGTCGGCGCGTACAGCACGACCGTTTTTTTCGTCCCGTCGAACAGCTTTTCGCGCAGCGCGCGTGCGTCCGTTCGGCGGCTTTTTTCTATGTAGCGGTCGGCACGGGGCGAGCCGAGCGGCAGCACCTTTTCCTGCGGCACGCCGAATGCCGACGCATAGATCGGCACGACGCTCTCCGACGAGCAGATCACGTACCGCAGTTTCGCGTTGCCGCGTTCGACGCGTTCGCGCACGTCCTGCGGCAGATCGGCGATGTCCAGACCGAACCGCTTGAACGCGCCCTCCGCGTGCCAGAGCTGCGTCCAGACGGCGCGCTTTTTCACGTGCAGGTCGGCAAGCGGCATAAAATTATCGTTGAGGAATACCATCGACGCGGTGGCCAGATCGTACGCGCCCTTCGTAAAGAAGCGCAGCATACGCAGAGCGGCAGCCGCGTTTTTTTGTTTGGGTCGGATGTCCGCGCCCGACACACGAACGGTCTTAAAGCCGTGCGCGCGCATCTCACGCTCCATCTCGCCGAGTGAATCGGTGAACGACGCCATGTGCGGCGACAGGAGCGCGACGCGTTTCCGTGCCGGCAGAAGCGCACAGAGATTGAAGCTGCACGCAAACAGTTTATAGGCAAGGTGTTTCATGATGGTCTCCTTTTGACGGCGAACTGCACCGCCCGGAACAAAGGCCCGAACGCGCACTTCTTCGCAAGCTGCGGGATCGGCGTGCGCAGCAGAAAGCGCAGCGTCCGCGGATCGGCGCCGCACGTGCGCCGGAGCGTGAGCGTATATTCTCCCCTGCGTGCCCTGCGGGCAGCGCGCAGAAAGTGCTTTCTGGGCAGCACGTGCAGGTTTTCGCAGCTTTTCCAGCGCGGGGGCACCGCCGTCCCTTCGGGCACGAACGCCTCGAACAGCGGCATGGACTGCATGTACAGCGCGTCGAGCGTCCTCCCGTCCGCATGCGGCAGCAGCACGGATACGCGCGGATGCGCCGCCGCTTCCCCGCGGTCAAAGTAAAGCTGCGGCAGGTCGGCGTCGAGCCGCCGCACGCGCGCTTTCGTTTCGTCGGTCATGTCCTTCTGAAAGTCCGCATGTCCCCTCCCGATGCGCGAGAGCATCGCGTCGTCCGTCTGCCACAGCAGGCGGTAAAACTGCGAGAGCAGCACGTAGTCGCCCTTGTACAAGATCTCCTGGATATAGCCGTCGCGACGCGCGTCGCCCTCGAGCGCACGTTCTGCCGCCGCGCGGATGCGCCCGATCGCCGCAAGGAAATCTCCGATCAGCTTTTCGCTCACGCGCTGCGATACCGACGCTTCCGTCGCGGGGTCGTGGCGGCGGTAGCGCATCGTTGCGCCCGTCGTGCCGGCCAGACGCGTCACCTCGTCCGACAGCACGAACTCCATGAAGAACGCACCCTCCTCGGAGTAGCCGATCTGCGGGAACGTCACGCCCGTGCGCCGCAGCGTTTCGAGCCGGTAGCACTTGTTGCCGACGAGAAAATTCCACAGAAGATCCTTGTCGAATTTGTCGATCGTTTCGCGCTTCGAGAGCGCGTCGGCGTAGCCGTTGAACTTTTCTTCCACAGCGCCGAACGACTGCAGCCGCCCGATGGCGGCGTCGGCGCCCGTTTCGTCGAGCGTTTCGCAGAACGCACGCAGCGAATCCGCCGTCAGCGTGTCGTCGCTGTCGAGAAACAGGACGTACGTCCCCTGCGCCTCGGATAAGCCGTGGTTGCGCGCCGCCGATACGCCGGCGTTCTCCTGCCGGATGAGACGAAAACGCGCGTCCCCTGCAGCCGCGTCCGCGGCGATCTGCGCCGTCGCGTCGGTCGAACCGTCGTCCACGATCAGCGCTTGCCAGTCGGTCAGCGTCTGCGCGCGCAGGCAGTCGAGCGTTTCTTCGATGTATTTTTCCGCGTTGTAGGCCGGTATCACGACCGTGACCTGCGGCATAGCAATCTCTCCTTGAAGCGGGATTTGCCGGGGCACAAATCCCGAACCGATTTGCCTTCCCC
>CADAGA010000070.1:0-3625 GCA_902787275.1 Oscillospiraceae bacterium
CAGTGGGCTGAGGGTTCAGGAACGGTCAGCGTAGAGAGTGAAAGCATGTACCCGATCCGAACCCATCGCGGTCGGTCAGGTACATGCTTTTTATTATTTATCAACTTATTTATCAACGATCTAAGAGGCTCTTGATCCCGCCGATCCGGCGCTTGAACCGGCAATGATACTACGGTTGTCAATGGCCGAAATCACGATATCACCGACAACATTGATCAAATTCTGCACGGCTCCCAGCAGGACTTCGCAGTAGATGGCCACAGGAAGAATACCGGGAATATTCAGGTAATGGATAATGATCAGTACCCCGATCAGGATAGAACCGGGCTGGTTCGGTGCACCGATAGAGAGAAAAAACACCAAAACAGCCAGAAGCAGATAATTCCACCACGGAAGCGCGGCGCCGTTGGAGACGATCAGAATCATGGTAATCCCCATAATGATGAAGCAGTTGCCGTCCAGGTTGATCTGCGCAAGAACGGGCATTGCATCTTCCAAATAGCTTCTGCTGATCCCAAAGATCTTGCTGCATTGACGGATGTTGAACGGAACGGCGTCAATGGCGGAATTGATCATGATGTTTTCTTTGAGTATCGGCGTAATCTTCTTGATAAAACCAATCACCCTGATCCCGGCCAACTTCAGCCGCAGAGCATAGAGTAACAATAAAAGACCTGCGCCCAGCAATACCAACACCCAGCATATAAGCACGTCGATCAAACCGGCAAATCCGCCATTGAGCAGCAAATGCAGAAAAGAAAGAAAGCAGAAGACAGGAAGGACGAGCATCACCAGATTCAGCATTTTCGAGAACAGAACATAGCAAGCATCCACGGCGTCCTTCAATCGGTCGAAATGCGTGTCAACAGAGCGCAGCGCGACGATGATCAAAAGCGAAAGCAGGATCAGCGGATAAGGAGAAAACAGCTTGAACGGTTCAAAAATATCGGAAGGCATCAGGGAAGCAATCAACTGCGGTAAATCCTTCCGTGTATAACCGGTGATCACCAAGTCTCCGGAAGCCCAGCCGAAACAGGCTGAAATCTGTTTGATCAAAAGGCCGAACAGGATCGCCAGAACAACCGCAGCGACCGACGTCGCTATGGTTTTTTGCTGAAGCTTTCGTGTGCCGGAATTTCTTTCGGAGATCACGTGCGTGACCAGCAGATTTTTCAGAATAGAAAAAAAGGTCATCGGCGTGCCAATCATCAGCATGGCGTTGGCAAACAGCGTTTCCGCCGGTTCAATCCAGTTGTTCGCCAAGATGTCTCGGACGGTGTCATGTGTCGTCAGCGAGAGCAGCGTGTACACCAGTATCGCTGCCAGAAAACCGGCGGAACACAGGATCACATGGGGCGCATAAGCCTGCTTTATACTGATCCGGATGATGTTATAGGACAGCCTATAGTCGTAATTCAGCTTATCTTCATAGGCTTTGATGATTCTGTACTCAATGTTTTTCTCCGGGTCATCCGCACTGATGGGCACGTATCGAGCGCCGGAAAATCCGATTTTGATCACGGGGTTTCCAATGCTGTGTCCGGTTTCGATTTTAATTTCAGTCTCTTCGGGGACTCCCTTCAAAAGAATATCATTGAACAGCGTTTCAAAAACAAGACTGTTTTCCGATATGATCTGTTCGCTTAACCTGCAGTGATGCAGCCAATCTTCAATGAAGGCGGCAGCTTGTTCATAATCTGCAACCCGTGCATGTACCGTTAATGATTTCATTGTCTTTCACCCACATCCGAACACATTTCGACTGCCTATGCAATCAATTGCACTCTCGTATTCTGCAGCGCGCGGCCTTTTTGATTGTTGTACAGTAAGAACGATAAAAAACGACTGAACGACGGGGGACGCTGTCACTTGATCGACAGGAAATCGGAGAAACCCGTCATTTCAAAAATATCCATAACGTCCTCGCAGATATGAACGACCGTCATCTTGCCTTTCTTTAACATTGCCTTTTGTATTATCAGGAAAACACGAAGCCCGGCAGAGGAAGTATACGGCATATCCTTCAGATCGATAACCAGCTCTGTAATGCCGTCAAGGTTTTCCAAAACCGTTTTTTCCAGCGCGGGTGCAGTCGTCGTGTCCACTTTGCCTGACACAAATACTGTCAGTTTTTTGTTTTCCTGTTTCAGTACAGTTTCCATTTTACAATCTCCTTATAATCTCACGTTTGCCTGTTCAAAAACAGAGGTCTGTGTTTCCCGGATCTCCATGCCGAAGTCCCGGCAGATCCGGACGAACGAATCTATGATGCCTTTGTCCGCATAATTCTCGCAGACGTCCAGAATCAGTGTGCCGTTTAGATCCGCCGCCGCCGTCACGCAGTCGCCGATGTCCGGCCAGGAACGAAAGTTGAAATCCGTCAGATGGGATTTGACTTCCTCCGAAAAGGGCACCCGGCCGAGATAGGTAAATGCGATATTGTTCATGGTTCGCTTGGTGACTTTCGCCACGGTTTTCATAAGCGCCTTCTGCAGACCGAGCGGGCGGATATTATACAGGAAATCCGTGGAATTCTTCATCTGCGTACACGACCAGATGATATTTTCCGGCTGCACGTACAGATCGAGCAGTCCGCGATAGATCGTGCCGAGCTTCGGCAGATCGTAGGCGTCATACTTGTCCTGATATGTAATCAGCTTCATATTCATAAAGTTATGCATGGTGTCCATCTGCATCGGCCCGCGGCAATCCACCATGATCGTACAGGAAACATTGCGATTCTTGGCGTGCTCCGGCAAATGCTCACGGATCGCCCGGCAAAACAGCGGCACAAGGATCGCAATCGGCGTGGAGTCGGTCTTTTTGGCAACGCGCAGTACGTCGGCAGTCGCGATCTTCAGGATGTGGCTCGTGCATTTGTATCCGTTTTTGATGACCTTCATATCCTTCGCCTTGAATCCCTTCGGCTGCCGGATCTGGCCGAGCGGCTTCACGCTTTTGTCATACACGCTCTCATAGCCGAGAGCAAGCGGAAATTCCGCGGGGATCTGCGGCAGCTCCACGCCGAAATACGCATCCAGCACGGTTGAGAAAAACCGAATCGCACCTCTGCCGTCCGTGACCGCGTGACAGAATTCAAAGGAGATGGTGTTTTCAAAATAGCAGACCTGGAACAAATACCCGTTCGTGTTTTTGCCGAATTCCTTGGGACGGTTTTCTGTATCCGTATGAAAAATCAGAATCTCCGGATTCTCGTTGTCCTCCAGATAATACTGCTTGTCGTACATCATTTTGCATTTGAACAGCGGATGGTACTCCAGCGCAGTTCTGACCGCCTTCAGCAGCCGATCGGCGTCTACGGCTTCATCCAGAAACGCCTTGAAAAAGGACGCGTTTTCCATCTCTGTGCCGTTCGCGGCCATGGAATATCTGTCCATGTTTCCGAGTTCGTATCTCATCATGCGACCTCCTGTTTACCTGTGGATTGATTATAGCAAAAAGGGGACAGGAATCCTGCTTAAATGCAAAAAGGTGAAGCGGCAGGACGGCGTTTCGGACGGCCGCAGCGGTTTCACCTTCGGATAGTTCTTTTGTATTACGCCGGCTCTTCCTCAGCAGCCGCGGGTTCGGCTGCGGGCGTATACGACCATTTCCGGTTCCAGAG
>CADAGA010000070.1:3641-12173 GCA_902787275.1 Oscillospiraceae bacterium
TTTGGATTTCCTGAGCATATAGATCCCCGTGACGCCGAGCAGCGCGGCCGTGACGATCGAGTAAATGAGTTCTCCCGTGCCATAGGTTCCGACAACGATGCCGTCGCTTGACACGGTCGGATCGGTCACAAAGCACACCCAATCATAAAACGCGTGCGCAAAAATCGGAAGGGTAACGCTTCCCGACCGCAGATAGATCGCGGCAAGGAACAACCCCGAAAACAGGGAAGTGAACACCTGCGCGACGGTCATACCCGGATCTGCGCCTTGCAGGATGTTCCCGATATGGGAAAACCCGAACACGATAGACAGGACGACTGCCGAGCGCAGCGCTCTGTTCTCTTTCTTCAGGAAACGCATGACGATTGTCAGCGCGAGAATCCGGAACATGCATTCCTCGCCGAAGCCGGCGCTGAGTCCCATGAACACAGCCTTTAAGGTGGGCTTAAAAACGACCGTTCCGCGGAAAAACAGAAAGCTGAGCACGCTCAGAACGACGAAGATAAAGAACGGGATCATGATCAGGCCGATCGTCTTTGCGGAGATTCCGGGCTTGACAAATCCCCTGAATTCCGGCGAGAACCATGCCTTAAACAGAAGCATGACAACGACTGCGGCAATGATCATTCCGAGATAACTTGCATTATCGGAAAGACTATTCGCGGCGCTGCTGACCAGGGCGATGGCCGCTGCCGGGATCGCAAGGGCGAGAAAGGCTGCGATCAGCGGATGCTTTTTGCAGAGCTTGTGTGTTCTTGTTTTCTTTGCCATATCAAACGCCTCCGTTACGTGCATGCCGAACGTTCTGTTTGGCAGCAGATGCACAAATGAACTTCTTTTTTCTGCTATTATTTAATCATAGAACAGTCCGTTCGTCAAGTAACGCCTGAATATTTTTCCATCAGTTCGGATTGTACCGGACTCTTTTATTATATCACGGTAACCAAGGCGACAGCCCGGCAGGCAAGTTCTGATCCTTTAAATTGACCCGTGGAATAAATATGATTATGAAAATATATATCGCTGCCGATTTGAAGGAACGAAATCAGCGGCTTATTCCCGTTACAAAAAACGGGGCTATGTTTTTTGGCTCCGGATGCGTATTCCTCGACCGCTTTCAATGAACGCATGCGGACGTTTTGCGTGAAAATCGGCGAATGTTTGCGGACTCATGCGGATTGTTTCACGGAATAATGGCACATTGTATCAAAATATAAGTCTCGGAAAGAGTATCTTCGGCGTGGGCGCATTCTTTGCCGTGGGCGGCGTGCTCATCTATCCGGATCAACTGATCAGAGACCTCAACAATTACTATACCGTCGAATTCAAAACGATCCCGCAGCACCTGATCAACGAGCGCGACGACGTGTACGAAACGGGCGCCAACGGCAAACAGACGCTGAAACTCAACGCATACGCGTTTTATGACGCGGTACCGTGCAACCGGACGGAAAAGTCCGGGGACTGGGAGAAGCTGAAGAACTACGGCGACCTGAACGGCGACGTCGGCCGCCAGTGGATCGCGCTGTATACCACGAAAAATCCGGATCTCGGCGAGCCGATCCTCGCGTCCTCTCTGAAAACGGTGGTAGGCAGCGCCGATCTTCCGACCGGGTATGAGGAGGGTCTGAAGCTCTCCGGCGCGAAAACCTTCCTGAATCTGACGGACGACCATTACACCTACAACAACAGTACCGGCGGAATCTACCTTTACTGGCAGCGCGCGGCGGCGACCGGCATAGCGGTCAGGCCTCCGCCATCAGCAGCGGCACGCTGGCACTGTCGGCCGGCGGCGGCTTCCTTGCGGGCGGCGCGATCGGTGCGTGCGTGCTTTCTGCTGTAAAGAAAAAGAAGCAGACCGCCGAATAAGCCCGGTCGTTCCTTCCTTTCTTCTCAGATCGTGGATCTGTTCTTTTTACGATAATTCCGAAAATGCAAATCATTCTTTCGTTCCCGTCAGGTCGCGCGACTTGACGGGAATTTCTGTTTCTGTGCGGCGCCTGTCTTGCGTTCGCGGAAAACGGTTCGTTCTTGATTATTGCTTTTTAATGGGATGTGTGCTAAAATACTTGCGATCCGGAAATAAAACTGGAAGGGAGCCGAAAATGAAAGAATTTGACTATATTGTTGTTGGCTCGGGATGCGCAGGTCTGTCTGCATCGCTGGAATTGGCTGTCAACAACAGAAAAGTGCTCTTGATCGAGCAGCACAATATCCCCGGAGGATGCGCGACCAGCTTCGTGCGCGGCCGGTTTGAATTTGATCCTTCACTGCACGAGCTTTGCGGCGTCGGTTCGGCAGAGGATCCCGGTTTCGTGCGCAAGATGTTTGCAAAATACGGCGTGGATATCGAATGGTGTGAAGCAACGGACTGCTTCAGAGTGATCAGCACCTATTCCGATGGCGAGCCGATGGACGTGACGATGCCGTCCGGCAAAGAAGCGTTCATCGACAAGATGGAATACTACGTTCCCGGATCAAGAGCTTCCGTGACGAAATTCTTTGCGCTCATGCAGAACATTCAGGACGGTCTTGACTATATCAGCGGTGACAAGATCGACCCGCGGGAGATCATCAAAAAGTACGTTCCGATGGTTCGCTCCGGCGGCTACACGACCAGCGTCGTTTTCGATGCGCTCGGCCTGCCGCAGAGAGCGCAGGACATCCTTTCGGTGTATTGGACGTACCTCGGTGTGGATATGGAAAAGCTGTCTTTCCTGCATTACGCGTCCATGGTCAACACGTACGTGACGAAGTCCGCGTACTATCCCGCGCACACCTCTCACGAGATCTCGGTGAAGATGACGGAGCGGCTCAGACAGCTCGGCGGTACCGTCATGATGGGCTGCAGGGCGGAGAAGTTCTTGTTTGAAGGCGACAAATGCGTCGGCGTTCAGACGAATCTCGGCGCGTTCCGGGCGAAATACGGCGTGCTGGCGAATATCAACCCCGATATCGTTCACGGCAAGATGGTGCCGCAGCATCTCGTCCCCAGGCGTGAGAAAAAGATCGCTGCCGCCAGAGACAGAAAGCTCGGCGGCCGCATGTTCACGGCGTACTTCGGCCTGAACAAGACGGCCGAGGAACTCGGGATCAAGGATTACAGCATTTTCCTGGTGGGCACGTCGGACTCGGTGAAAGAGTATGATTCTCTCAAGCACATTGCCACAAACAACTATGCCATCATGCTCTGCTACAATATCCACAACGAAGCATTCTCGCCGAAAGGGACCTGCGTCGTGTCGTTCACGACCATGTTCACCTCTGCCGAGGACTTCAACGAGCTGGATGAAAAAGAGTACTTCAAGCTCAAGACCAAAATGGCGAAGCGGTTTATGGATCTTCTGCGGGAAAAGGCGGGCATCGATCTGTCGGATGCAGTCGAAGAAATAACGGTCGCTTCTCCTTACACGTTCGCGCGCTATCTCAACGCGCCCGAGGGCGGCGTCTACGGCTTTGAGACGACGCAATGGGACGGCATCATTCCGAGAACCATCGAGATGACGATGGGTCTGGATTATAAGCTCAAGCATCTGTATACGATCGGCACCAACGGCGTCCGCGGCGACGGATACTCCTCCGCTTACACAGACGGACAGATTCTGGCGGACAGGGCTCTTGCTCAATTTGAAAAGGAGGACGCATAATCATGGCGCTTGAATTCAAAGTGAGATCGCTTGGCGGCGACCTGAAAAGATTTGTCGGCCTGATCACGGACAGAGAGCACGCGATCAAAAAGGCGCCGGAAAAGGACGTCGATCCGGTTTTCGCCATCAACGAAAACGCTAAACTGCTTCACCCGGATTATCAGAAGATGGTGATTCAGGATATTATTGAACATAAAGGCGCCGATTCAAAAACGTTCGTGTTCAAAAAAGCGGACGGTTCAAAGGCGGCGTATTTCAGAGCCGGTCAGTACGTCAGCGTTCTTCTGAAGATCGGTTCATCCCTTGTGACAAGACCGTATTCCATCTGTTCTTCGCCGGCGGAAGCGCTGGAGGGCATTGTGAAGATCACCGTCCGGAACGTGAAAGACGGCTATGCGGCGCCGTATATGCTGGAGAATTTCAAGGTCGGTGACGAGGTCTGTATTTCCGGTCCGGAGGGAACGTTCTATTACGAGCCGCTCAGAGACGCCGGCCACGTGATCGCGCTGGCAGGCGGCAGCGGCATCACGCCCTTCCTTTCCATGGCGAACGCGATCCGGGAAGGGACAGAGGATTTTTGCTTGACGATCCTGTTCGGGTCCAGAACCGAAGAGAACATTCTTTTCAAAAAAGAGCTGGATGAGATCGCATCGCAGTGCAGCAAGGTCAAGGTGGTGCACGTTCTGTCCGATGAAAAGAAGGACGGCTGCGAGACCGGCTTTATCAACGCCGATCTGATCCGGAAGTATGCGCCGGAAGGCGGGTATTCGATCTTCATGTGCGGCCCGGAGGCGATGTATCGTTTCGCCCAGAAGGAGATCGAAAAGCTGCAGATCGAGCCGAGATTTGTGCGCCGCGAGCTGCTCGGCGTGACCAAAAACGTGGCGTCTTTGCCGGACTACCCCGCGGAATGTGCCGGAAAAACGTATACGGTCAAGGTCGTCATCGGCGAGCAGGAACAAGTGATCGACGGCAAGGCCGAAGAAACGATCCTTACCGCGATCGAAAGAGCAGGCATTCCCGCGCCCGCAAGATGCAGAAGCGGCGAGTGCGGCTGGTGCAGAAGCAAGCTCGTCAGCGGCACGGTGTATATCCCTGCCGAAAACGATACCGGCAGAAGATACGTCGACAAAGAGCGCGGCTACATCCATCCGTGCGCATCGTTCCCGACGAGCGACGTTGTGATCGAAGTTCCCGGCAGTTACATGCAGTGATCCCCCGGCGGACGCCCTGAGTTAAAACGTGATATTTTCCCCGGTTGCCGCTCTGAACGCACGTTCGGAGCGGCTTTTGTTCGATACGATCCCGGGTATTTATTGGATATACAGTCTGCCGAAAACAAGTGAAAACACGCTGTAGACACAACTGCCGGAAACGGCACGTTTCTTCCCAGAATCGCAAGGATTTTGTTTCCATTATTCCGAAAAGTTGTTGTTCTCATCATATGATTATGGTATTATAATAAACCGTAAAAGAAACCGGAAAACACAAGGAGGACGTATCATGAAAAAGATCTGGAAGCAGACAGCGGCGATCCTGCTGGCGGTCGTTCTGGTCGTCGGCGTCGCGCCGATCGGCGCGCGCTCGGAAAAAGCGGCGAGCGCTTTGTCCCTGCGGGCAAGCGCGGCAGCATTTGCCGGCAAATGCGGCGCAAACGTCAGCTGGACGCTCGACACGATCACCGGCGTACTGTCCGTCACGGGTGCAGGCGAAATGACAGACTATTCTTACATCGATAAAAAGCCATGGGGTACCCAAAGCCTCGCCGTCAAAACGATCACGATCGGGAACGGCGTGACGAGCATCGGGACGCATGCGTTCCAGGACTGCGCGAACCTTGCATCCGTGACGATTGGAAGCAACGTGACGCGCATCGGTGAATTTGCCTTCTCCGGCTGCACGAGTCTTGCCGCCGTGACGATCCCGGCCGGCGTGACGAGCATCGAGAACGGCGTATTCTACGACTGCACGAGCCTTAACGCTGTCAACGTGGACGGAAACAATCCGGCGTACTGCAGCGATGAAAGCGGCGTTTTGTATAACAAAGAGAAGACAGCGCTGCTCCAGTACCCTGCCGGCAATGCGCACACGTCCTTCACGGTTCCGGACAGCGTGACAAGCATCGGGGATATGGCTTTCTACGGTTGCAAGAGCCTTACCGCTGTAACGATCCCGGACAGCGTGACGAGCATCGGGGAGCATGCGTTCCACGAATGTACGAACCTTGCTGCCGTGATGATCGGCAACGGTGTGACGCGCATCGGGGCTATGGCGTTTTACGATTGCGCGAGCCTTGCCGCTGTGACGATCCCGGACGCCGTGACGCAAATCGATTTGTTTTCCTTCTGCGGCTGCACGAGCCTTGCTGCCGTAACGATCGGGAGCGGCGTGACGAGTATCGAAAGCGGTGCGTTCTTCGACTGCACGAGCCTTACCAATGTGCAGTACCGCGGAAGCGAGCAGGACCGGCAAAAGATCACGATCGGCGGCCGGAACGATTCGCTGTCAAAGGCGGCTTGGGAGTATACCGATCCCCATGCGAGGATCATCCGCGGAAACCCCGCCGACGGACGTATGGAATACGCCTACCGCACCACGGTGACCTTTACGGCCGAGGTGCCCGAGGGCGGCAAGGTGCAGTGGTACGTGGACGGGCAGCCTGCCGGCAGTGATGTGACACTGACCGTCCGAAACGCAAAGAAAAGCTATACTGTGACCGTGGTCGTCACATCATCTAACGGCACACCGACAACGGATGAGGAACAGGTTTCGATCAAGACAGACTTCTGGAGCAAAATCGTCTGGTTCTTTACGCACCTTCTGTTCCCGGCCAGATTCCGGATCGAGCAGTAAACAAATCGTTACGCCCGTTTGCGGCGTCAGATCCGACCTTTGCAAAATGAAAAAGATCGCATCGATATGATGCGATCTTTCTTTTTGCGCAAAAGCATTTCCGGCCGGAAGCTCACCGATCCGTTTCCCCGACGAGGACGGTCCAGCCGTCCAGACTGCCCTCGGCGACGCGGATCTGCACGGAGCCGTTCCGGGCTTCGACCGTTCCCAATACGTCGGGAAGGCACAGCGGCAGCGTGACGTTGTCCGCGACCGGCTTGAGACGGAGGGTGCGTCTTGCGCTGTCTACCTCAAGGCCGAGCGCTGCGCTCAGCGTGGTCCAGCTCGACATGGGACGCGTGTAGTGGTGTCCGCATTCCCAGTGATCCCACAGCGCGCCGAGCCGGGACTGGTTGTCGCGGATGGACGCGACGAGCGCGTCTGCATCGTCCCGCAGCACCACGCTCAGACACAGCGCGGCCATGACGTAGCCGATGCCTGTCCAGGCGGCCTCCGCCTGACAGTTTTTGTGCGAGAACAGCGTGGTGCGGTGCCCGTCGGGACACGAGGCGTTGATCAGACCGCCGTCCGGATCGAAGTTCCGCTCGAGGATGCGCCGCACGACAGACCTGATCCGCCCGTCACAGAGGTTGCCCCCGATGCCCGACACGCGCAGGAACCATTCTCCGTCGAGCTGATCGGTCATCAGAGTTTCGTCTTTCTCGGCGTCCGACCGCCACAGGTCGTAGTATGCGCCGTTCCACAGGCGTCTTTCCAGGGCGTCGAGACCTTTTTCGAGCAGCTCTCTCCACGCTTCGGCGCGTGCGGCGTCGCGCATCTCGTCGGCGATGCGTGCGGCGGCCTTCAGCGCGGCGAGCCACAGGATCGAGATATAGACCGGCGTTCCGGCAAAATTCCAGGCGTCGTAGGTGTTCCGTTTCGTATCGCGGTCGGGGAGACCGTCGCCGTCCGTGTCGAGTGCTGCGATGGAATCCATTGCGCGGATCACGTGCGGCCACATTTCCCCGAGGTATCCGGCGTCGCCGGTATACAGGTAGTCGCGCAGCACCATCAGCACGAACTGGTTGTTCATGTCCACGCGGTCGAACCCGTTGTCCACGTGCTCCAGATCCGGCGTGAAGAAGTGGTGCACGCGCCCGTCCTCCCGCTGGAAAGCGGCGCCCATGCGCATCTGCCCCAGCTGCAGCTCTGGGAACAGCGCCAGCAGACCGAACGACGCATGGTAGGTGATGTCCGTCGTGTGGAAGCCGCAGAAGCCCTGGCCCTCCCACAGACCGAACTTGCCGTCCCGGAGATACCACGAGCACTTGACGATCGTACTCAGGTGTCCGCTCCAGCAGTCCGGATACGCTTCGGGGAAATCGGTATCATAGAGCAGCTTCGAGAAAGCAGCGGCTTTGTCAAAAACCTCCGCGCGGTGGTCGCGCAGAAAGACGTTTGCGTCCGCAGCGCCGCCGAACAGGTTCTCATAGTAATGTCCGAGCCGCCGTCCGTCCTTCGAGAAATGGTTCGGGAAATACCACGTCAGGATAAAGCGCACGGTCTTTTTTTCGCCGGGTGCAAGGCGCACCGTGCCGCACAGAGCGGCCGCGCCGAAATCCTCTGCCTTGAACAGACGCTTTTGCCCGCGCAGATCCGCGAGGAACGACAGCTTTTCTTTCCGGCTTTCCGGAAACGCGGGACGCGTATCGCGTATGCGCCGCAGAACGGACGCGGCAAAGGGGTACCCGACGTACGCGTTGAAGAGCCGGTCGACCGCGTCGTCGGACAGCGCATCCGTCTCTTCGGGGACGTCGGGCGGCAGCGTGCCGGCTTCGCTGTCAGGCAGACGGCCCGTTTCACGAAAACCGAATAGCACGGACTCCTGGCTGACGCCGAACGTGTCGCTGTCAAAGATGTACTCCCGGATAAAGCGCCGGAAGTCTCCCGCGATGAAGCTCTTTTCACCGTCGCCGCCGATGCTCAGACACACCTCGCCGCAGTTCGGCGCGTCGGTCGCCTGCGCCGGACGCATCGTGACGCTGACGCCGTC
>CADAGA010000071.1 GCA_902787275.1 Oscillospiraceae bacterium
TCAGTATTCTTGTCCCCTGCTACAATGAGGAAGAAAACGTGGTTCCGATGAGCCGCGAGCTCACGCGCGTCATGCACGACGATCTGCCGCAGTATGATTACGAGATCGTGTTTATCGACAACCATTCGATGGACCGCACGCAGGCGCTGCTGGAGGAGATCTGCCGCGAAGACAAGCGCATCAAAGCGATCTTCAACTGCCGCAACTTCGGACAGTTCAACTCGCCGTATTACGGCATGCTGCAATGCTCAGGCGACTGCGTGATCTCGCTGTGCGCAGATTTCCAGGACCCGGTCGATCTGCTCCCGCAGTTCGTGAAAGAATGGGAAAACGGCTACAAGATCGTGTGCGGCATCAAAACCGCAAGCCGTGAAAACCCGATCATGCGCTTTATGCGCTCGTGCTACTACCGCATCATCCGCAAAATGAGCAGCACCGATCAGATCGAGCACTTTACCGGCTTCGGCTTATACGACCGCAGCTTCATCGAGGTACTGCGTGGGCTGCACGACCCGACGCCGTTCCTGCGCGGGATCGTCGCCGAGCTCGGTCCAACGCGCAAGGAAATCCCCTATGAACAGGCAAAACGCCGTGCCGGCAAAACGCACAACAATTTCTACACGCTCTACGACGCCGCTATGCTGGGCTTTACTTCGTATACCAAGATCGGTCTGCGGATGGCGTCGTTTATCGGCATGACCATCGCGTGTATCAGCGCGATCATCGGCATCGTCTACCTGATCCTAAAGCTGTGCAACTGGCACAATTTCCCGATGGGTACGGCGCCCGCGCTGATCGGCATGTTTTTCCTCGGCGCCGTTCAGCTGTTTTTCATCGGTTTTTTGGGAGAATATATTCTCAACATCAACACACGCGTCATGAACAGGCCCCTGGTCATTGAAGAAAAAAGAATCAATTTTACAACGGAAAAGGAGAATGAACAAAATGGCGATCACACATCTGTACAATGAAAATTTTGCCGAAGCGATCCAGACGTCCGAACTCCCCGTGCTCGTGGATTTCTGGGCAACATGGTGCGGTCCCTGCCGCATGATCGCGCCCATCGTCGAGGAGATCTCGGACGAACTTGACGGCCGTTTGAACGTGTACAAGGTCGACGTTGACGAGGCGGAGCACGTGGCAATGCAGTTCGGCATCATGAGCATTCCGACGCTGATGATCTTCAAAAACGGTGAGGAGCAGGAACGCATCGTCGGCTATCGCAGCAAGGAAGATCTGCTCACGGTGATCGAAAAGTATCTTTGATACGGGCACAAAAATGCACCTCTCAGATGAGAGGTGCTTTTCTTTTGCGTTCTGTTATTCGTTGCGCATGGCCTCGAGCGCGGAGATCCGCACCGCTTTGTTCGCCGGATAGAAACCGGCAGCCAATCCGATAAAGACGGAAAAACCAAGTCCGAACAGAAACAGCCAGATCGGGATGATCGAAATGCGCGTCGGCGCAGTGAACATGATCTCAAAGACCGTATAGGATACTTCTTCGCCGGAAACGGCTCCGAATTGATTGACGCCGCCGGACACAAGGTTGATGATCAGGGATATGATATAGCTCAATATGGAACCGATCACACCTCCGAGCAGTCCGATGGCTGCCGATTCCATGAGAAACAGCAGTCGGATATCGTGAACGAGGCAGCCGACCGCCTTCATAACGCCGATCTCTTTCGTGCGTTCGGAGACGGACATGATCATCGTATTGATGATGCCGATCGCCGCAACGATCAGACTGACCGCGCCGATACCGCCCAGAACCAGCTCGATGGTCGCCATCTCTTTTTCCGTGCTCTCACGCATCTCGGCCATACTGCTCGTCTGGTAGCCGAGCTCATGGATCGCATCCTCGACCGTCGTAACGTTCTGAATATCGTCCGCCATAACGGTGATCGAATTCACAAGCGACCCTCTGAACTTCTTGCCCAGCGCTTTATATGCATCTTTTACCATGTGCACCATATCATCCGCGCGCATGACGAGACCCTCCACCGTTTCATAACCGGCGTCGTAGTTCTCCTTCATCTTGCCCGTGATGAGGATGTCTTTCGAGTAAACGACTTTTTCATCCTCGTCCAGTACCTGCAGCGTCACTTTTCCGTTCAACAGATCCATATACGGATCGGGCATTTCCTCGCCCGAATCCCCGTAAATGTATTCATAATAATTGATTTGGTTTCTGTTCTCCGGACGGCGGGAATCCAACAGGCCGTATTCAAAATACTGACCCATCAGCGCGCTGTCGACCCGTTCAGGCAGACTGCCTTCATCCAGGGAATACCCTGCATCCTCGAACAGTTCCATATCGACGCCGACGAGCGAAAGATAGTCCACGCGGTAACGGTCGTTGTTTCCGGCAACGACCCGAAAAGACAACTCATTCGTTCTGTATTTCGGAATGACCGCCTTGACGTGCTCGATCGTACGAAGCGACTGTACGGTGCTTTCGTCCAGCTTCATCTCGCCGTTGCCGTTTGCGCTGTATGAATACACTTCGATCTTGGACAGGTCTCCCATTTCCTCAAGCCACTGCTTGTTTGAAGAGTCAAGACCGACAGCAATCGACAGCATCAGCAGAATGGCACAGCATCCGATCACTACGCCGAGCACGGACAGGATGGTTCTTGCTTTGCGCCGGAAAAGATTCTCCCAGCACATACGCGAAAGATCAGCGATCTTCATGCGGTTCCACCTCTTGCGGTGCGCTCCAGTCGAAGTCGACCAACGGCTCCAACGCTTTCTTTTTCTTACGTTTGCGGACAATGATAATGATGATAACAACAACGACGACCACGGCAGCCGCGATGATCAGAATAAGCAGCCACGCAGGCATCCCCGTTTTCTCCTCCGGAATGTCGATCGGCTCTTCCATGCCGGGATCAAAATAAGCCTCGTCCGCGGAATACGGCACTTTGATCTCCAGCTTTTTCTCCTGTGTCATCTCGTCCTCATAGGTGATCTGGACCGTTACCGAACCGTTTCCGGCCTCGATCGGAGTAAAGAACAGATCGATCGAGCCGCTCTTGCCGGGTTCGATATTGCCGAGATTCAGATGCGGCTGCTCGCACGATACCACCGTTTCGTCAAAAAGAAGCTGCGCGGTAACGTTGCTGACACTCACTCTGCTCTTGTTCACATAAGGCAGTGACAGGGAAAGTTCTTCATTCTGCATGCCGATCAGATCCGTATCCGGCTCGGAAATGGAAAACCGATCGGGAATAAAGATCGGGATCGACAGTTTTTCCGAGGCAGACGCGTCGGAGCGCACGCCCTGATCCACGAACTCATAATGGAATGAAATATCGATCCGCGCGCCTTCTGGATCAGCGTTGGCCGCCACGCGCATAGGGATGCTCTGGCTCCTGGTCTGTCCGGCAGCAAGTGATGCATAATAGTAAGAATTCGACGCGGACGTGATGGAAATGCCCTCTCCCACTTCAACGCTCATTACGATATTCTCGGCAGTCAGCTTTGTGCTGGTGTTCCGGAACTGCAGCTTCAGCGAGAACGTGTCGCCTGCCGTGATCCTTCCGCCGAAATCGTAACCGCTCACGATAATATTCGGCTTTGCGGACGCTACGGAGGACTTTTCCTCACTCGAAGAAACGGGCACGACCGTCACAAGCAGCTTTTCCGTCGTCTCTGCCTGCTGCAGACCTTCAGGCGTCTTATAGCTGTAGGTGTAGGTCACGGAGAGACTCTGGTTCGCGGTCGTCGCGTTTTTCGTGACGCGCACCTTGATCTGCACGGTGCGCACGCCGTTCGCTTCAATGACCGGCACAACCTTCGACGCCGAATTCTCCGCAAGCACGAGCCCCTCGCTCGGCTCGAACGACGCAAGACCGGAACGAAGCGCGACCGTGCCGCTGTAATTATGGAAGATCACGGAAACCGTGAACGTCTCGCCGACCTTGGGTCTCCTGGTCATATTCTCGCGCGTGATCTTGACCAGAGGCGGATCGACCGGCTTCGGCGCCTCGGTCGTAGTCGTGACCGTCGTCGTCTCCGGCGTCAGCGTTCCGTGATGCGCCGTCGTCGCAGGTGCAGTCGTCGTAGTCTGGATCGTTTCCCATTCCGTTTCCGGATCCTCATACGGATCATACGGTTCCTCGGCAAACGCCGTGATCGGGACGATCAGCAACACCGCACAAAGCAAAAAAGCGGTAATTTTATGAATGCACTTCATGTTGGTTCTCCTTCTTTGTATATGAATCTTCAATGATCTGACCGTCTTTGAGCGTGATGATGCGATCGGTATAATCCACAAGCTCCGGATTGTGCGTAACGATGATGAGCGTTTCGTTGTACTGCCGCGCAAACCGCACCATTACGTTCATGATCTCGACCGTCGTTTTTGAGTCAAGATTGCCGGTCGGCTCGTCCGCAAATACGATCTTAGGGCGCGCAACGAACGCGCGCGCAATACCCACGCGCTGCTGCTGACCGCCGGACATCTGTGTCGGATAATGCGTCAGCCGATCGCCCAGACCGACCTCCCGCAGGACCGCATCTGCCGCGTGCAGACGCTTTGCGCGATCCATGCCGACGAACATCAGCGGCATCGCCACGTTTTCCTCGGCGGTCAACATCGGCAGAAGGTTGTAGCTTTGAAAGACGAATCCGATATTCTTCTGACGAAATACGGCCATTTCGTCCTCGGAAAGCTTTGTAATATCCGTCCCGTCGATCAGAATACTGCCGCGGTTCGGTTTCTCCATTCCGGCAAGGAGGTTCAAAAACGTACTTTTGCCCGAGCCGGACGCGCCGAAGATGCTGCAGATCTCACCTTCGTAAAACGTCAGATCGACGTTGCGAAGCGCAATCACGCGCTCGTTGCCCATCGCGTACCCGCGGCAAAGGCCCTTGACCACGATCAAAGGCTTTTTCTTTTTCGCTTCGATAAGTCTCCCCTCCTTCTGAATTCAATATCATATTAAATCATATTGTACATAAAAAGTCAATGTTTTCTTATGAAACTTTTTCATATTTTTATATTGACAAATACTTGAAACAAACCGCAAAACATGTTATTGTATATTTTAGTATATTGATCGGACTATGTCCGTTCCGTATATGCAGAATTTCGTTCGGGAGGCAAGTATGCAGTACATCGAATTTGACGCGGCTCGTCCGCTCGATCTGATCCCGATGGGACGGATCGCCATTGACTTCAATCCTGTTGACTACTTCAAAACGCTCGTAGAAAGCGACACGTTCAAGAAGTACGTCGGCGGCTCTCCGGCAAACATCGCCGTGGGTCTTGCCCGTCTGGGCAAGAAGGTCGGTTTCATCGGCAAAGTATCCGACGACCGTTTCGGCGACTACGTGACGCAGTTCTTCCAAAGCGAAGGCATCGACACGTCGCACGTTACGCGCGCGACGGGCGGTGAAAAGCTGGGTCTGACGTTCACCGAGATCCTCTCTCCGACGGAAAGCAGTATCCTCATGTACCGTGACGGCATCGCAGATCTGATGCTCCATCCGGACGACGTGGACGAGGAATACATCGCGTCTGCCAAGGCGATCCTCATCAGCGGAACGGCGCTCTCGCAGAGCCCATCGCGCGAGGCCTGCCTGAAGGCGATGTATCTCGCCAAGAAAGTCGGCACGCGCATCGTGTTCGACATCGACTACCGTCCCTACAACTGGAAATGCAGCGATGAAATGGCGATCTATTATTCCATCGTCGCCGAAAACAGCGATATGATCATGGGCTCGCGCGAGGAGTTCGATCTGACCGAGGCGATCAGCGCACCCGGCCGCACCGACCGCGAGACGGCAGACTACTGGATCTCCAAGGGCAACAAGATCATCATCATCAAACACGGCAAGGAAGGCTCCACTGCCTACACCGCCGACGGCAGCTATTCCATCAAGCCCTTCCCGGTTACGGCGCTCAAATCCTTTGGCGGCGGCGACGGCTACGGCTCTGCGTTCCTGTACTCGCTGTTCGAGGGCAAGGATATCATGGACTGTCTCGAGATGGGCAGCGCATCCGCGTCCATGCTCGTCGCGGCGCACGGCTGCTCGCTGTTCATGCCGACGGTCGATGAGATCAAGAAATTCATCCGCGAAGAGAAAGAGCAATACGGCGAAATGGTCGCCAGAGCATAAGGGAGGAGAAATAGCATGTTTTCTTATCCCGAATTCATCGACGGTAAAAAGATCCTCTCCGAAAAAACAAGCGATATGCTCATGGATATCGCCTGCTATCTTTTGAAAAAAGGCGAATCCCGCACGTTTCTGAGCGACGAGATGGAGACTGCGGTCCTGCTGGTCAGCGGCGCTGTTACGTTCGGCTGGAACGGTGAAAGCGCCAAGGTCAGCCGCAGCGGTCTGTTCACGGAAGGTCCCTCCACCCTGCACGTTTGCAAGGGCGTGGAGGTCAAGGTCACAGCTGACGCAGACAGTGAGATCCTCGTCCAGCAGACCGACAACGAACGCGAGTTTCCTGCAAAGCTCTACCGCCCGCAGGACAACGTGTATTCCACGTCCTGCGAGGGAAAATGGGAAAACACGGCGGTGCGCGACGTGGTCACTGTGTTCGACTACGAGATCGCGCCGTATTCCAACATGGTGCTCGGCGAAGTGTACGCACGTCAGGGCAGATGGTGGAGCTACACGCCGCACTGGCATCCCCAGCCGGAAGTGTACTACTATAAATTCGACCGTCCCGAAGGGTTCGGCGCGTGTTTTATCGGCGAAACGGCCTACACCGTCAAGGACGGCAGCGCCGGCTGCTTCACCGGCGGCAATACGCATGCGCAGGTCACAGCGCCCGGATATCCGATGTACAACGTCTGGATGATCCGCCACCTGCCGGGCGACCCTTGGAAGAAAACGCGGATCGTTGACGAGCGATATGCATGGCTCGATGAAGAATAAGGAGGAAGCTATGAAAGACAAGACTCCCACAATCCGTCTGACCGCAGGCGAAGCGATCGTGCGGTATCTCGACAATCAGTACGTCGCCATCGAACACGGCGGCAAGGTCGTCGAAAGCAAGTTCGTCGAGTATTTCTACGCCGTGTTCGGTCACGGCTGCGTGCTCGGCGTGGGCGAAGCGCTCTCACAGGCAGAGCACTCCATCCGTGTCATGCAGGGCAAAAACGAACAGGGCATGGCACAGGCCGCAACGGCTTACGCGAAGATGAACAACCGTCTGAAGATCATCCCCTGCATGTCGTCCATCGGCCCCGGCGCTGCAAACATGGTCACGGCAGCTGCGACCGCGACGGTCAACAACATCCCTCTGCTCCTTTTCATGGGCGATACGTTCGCATCCCGTCAGCCCGACCCGGTGCTGCAGCAAATGGAGCAGCCGCAGGATCTGACGGTCACGACGAACGACGCCTTCAAAGCGGTCACGCGCTTCTTCGATCGCATCACGCGTCCCGAGATGGTCATGACCAGTCTCACGAACGCGATGCGCGTTCTGACCGATCCCGCACACACCGGCGCGGCCGCGATCGCGCTGTGTCAGGACGTGCAGGGCGAAAGCTACGACTACCCCGAATCCTTCTTCCGCAAGCGCGTGCATTTCATCGCGCGCCGGCTTCCGGTCAAGTACGACCTGGAGAACGCCGCGAACGCCATCCGCAACGCGAAGAAACCGCTTCTGATCGTCGGCGGCGGCGTGCGGTATTCTCTCGCCGGTGAAGCGGTCGCTGCGTTCTGTGAGAAGCACAATATCCCGTTCGCGGAAACGCAGGCGGGCAAGAGCGCGATCCCCTCGTCGCATCCGCTGAATCTCGGCGGCATCGGCGCCACGGGCAACGCCTGCGCCAACACGGTCGCCGAACAGGCAGACCTGATCCTCGGCGTCGGCACGCGTTTTTCCGACTTTACGACTTCTTCCAAATGGCTCTACTCGGGCGCACAGATCGTCGCGCTGAACGCGTCCGATTTCCACGCCGAAAAGCTGGATTCCATCCCGATCCGCGCCGACGCGCTCGAAGGAATCACCGCACTCGACGCCGAGCTCGGCGATTACAAGAGCGCGTTTACGACAGAGATCGCCGAGGCGAAGGCCGCCTGGGACGAGGAAATGAAGCGCCTTTGCTCCGTCGAATACACGGGCGAGGATTTCATCCCCGAAAACAAGGCACGCCGCGCGGATGCGCTCGAAGCGTTCCGCAAAGCGACCGGCGGCGTGATCTGCCAGACCGCGGCGATCGGACTCATCCGCGAGATGATCCCTGCCGACGCCGTGGTGATCGGCGCTTCCGGTTCTCTGCCCGGCTGTCTGCAGCGCATGTGGACGACGGACGCGATCGGTTCCTACAACATGGAGTACGGCTATTCCTGCATGGGCTACGAGATTTCGGGTGCCCTTGGAGTGAAGTACGCCATAGGAGACAAGCACGATGTCTACTCGATGGTCGGCGACGGAAGCTTCATCATGCTGCATTCCGAACTCCTGACGGCTGTGCAGGAACACAAGAA
>CADAGA010000072.1 GCA_902787275.1 Oscillospiraceae bacterium
TTTCTGCTGCTGCCGCACGATCTCGGTTATCTGCAGACGATTGTGTTTATATTGGTCATCGCTGCGCTTGTGCAGCTCGTGGAGATCGTGCTCAAGCGGTATATCCCTTCGCTGTATCAGGCGCTGGGCATCTATCTTCCGCTGATCACGACGAACTGCGCCGTGCTGGGCGTAGTGCTCCTGAACGTGGAAAAAGCAGCCGCTGACGCTTCGTTCGGCTTTGCGGCGTCTATGTTCAATTCCGTCGGTGCCGGTCTCGGCTTTATGCTTGCGATGGTCATGTTCTCCGGCGTGCGCTCCAAGATGGAGCAGGCGGATATCCCGAAGTTCATGCAGGGTCTGCCTATCACGCTGGTTGCCGCGTCGCTCGTTTCGGTCTCGTTCCTCGGTTTCGGCGGCGTGATCGAACACATTTTCGGATAAAGGGGGTCTTGCATTGAATCCGGTTTTATTTGCAGTACTGCTCGTTTCTGCGATCGGTTTGATTGCGGGACTCGGTCTTTCCATTGCGTCCGCCGTGATGGCGGTGCCTGTGGATGAAAAAACGGAAAAAATCCGCGCGTGTCTGCCCGGCGCGAACTGTGGCGCCTGCGGCTTCTCCGGCTGCGACGGCTATGCGCAGGCGCTCTCGGACGGTACGACTGCCGATACGGGACTTTGCGGTCCCGGCGGCCAGGACGCTGCGCAGGCGATCGCCGAGATCACCGGCCTTGCCGTTTCGGAAAGCATGCCGATGACTGCGGTCGTGCATTGTCGCGGCAATCATCAGACTGCCGTCGACAAGCTCGATTACTTCGGCATCGAGAGCTGCAGCATGGCGATCCAGGTGTTCGGCGGTCCGAAGGCTTGTGCGAACGGCTGCCTCGGCTTCGGCGACTGCGTGCGTGAGTGCCCGTTCGACGCGATCACGGTGTGCGACGGTGTGGCACGCGTCAATCCCGCGCTTTGCCACGCGTGCAAGAAGTGCATCGCCGTCTGTCCGAAACACCTCATTTCGCTCGTGCCGAAGGATGCGGGCATCCCCGTAGTCCTTTGCATGAACAAGGAGAAGGGCGCACAGACGCGCAAACAGTGCAAGTCCGGCTGTATCGGCTGCATGAAATGCGCCAAGAACTGCGAAGTCGGCGCGATCTCCGTGATCAATTTCTGCGCCGAGGTCGACGCAGAAAAGTGCGTTGCCTGCGGAAAATGCGCCGAGGGCTGTCCCGTACACTGTATCCACATCATGGGCGGTAAAGCAGTCATCGAATAAAGGAGAGACCATGTTTTATACGATTGAGAATGAATTCCTGACTGCGCAGATCAACGATTTCGGCGCAGAGCTGCATTCCCTTAAAAACAAATCGGACGGCCATGAGTACATCTGGCAGGGCGATCCGTCCGTCTGGTACGGCCAGGCGCCCGTGCTGTTTCCGATCATCGGTCGTCTGCTCGGCGACAAGTACCGTTATAACGGCGTCGAATACACGCTGCAAAAACACGGCTTCCCCCGTAAACGCGCGTTTGAGATAGTGTCGTGCGAGCGCAACGAGGCTGTGTTCGTGCTGCGCAGCAACGACGAAACGCGCGCTTGCTATCCGTTCGATTTCGAGCTGTACGTGAAGTTTATCCTTGCGGGAAAATCGCTGCGTGCGATCCACACGGTCGTCAATCTGACGGACGGCGAGATGTATTTTTCGCTCGGCGGACATCCGGCGTTCAACTGCGCGATCGGGGACTGGCTTGAATTTGACAAGCCGGAGACGGTCGACACCGAGACGATCGACGGCGAGTCCTATCGTTTGCCGGATAAGACGCCGCTCCTGCATGAGGAAAAATGCGTTACGATCACGGAGCACGTCTTCGACCGCGACGCGCTGATCCTGTCCGGTCTTAAATCAAAAGCTGTGACGCTGTGCAACGCTGCGCATACGCATGAAGTGCGCTTCATCTTCGGCGACGTGCCGTATCTCGGCATCTGGGCAAAGCCCGGCGCACCGTACGTCTGCATTGAGCCGTGGTGCGGCGTCAACGACGATCACAGGCCTCGTGCGGATTTTTCCGAAAAAGATGCAATCATGCGTCTTCCGCAAGGCGGCGTGTTCGATTTGGTGTATTCCGCTGAAATTCTTTGAACTATTTGAAAAAAATGCTTGCATTTTAGATTTGTTTGTGATACAATATCCAAGCATTTGTGTCCGTCTCTCAGGACGGGGTTTAATGCCAACACATTAAAGCGGGTGGTCCTCTGGCGCCGGAGGCGTTACGAACATCTGATAACTGGAGGAAAAGAAAATGGACGCACTCAAACTCATGGCGCAGAGCAGCATGAAAGAGCAGAAACCCGAACTCGCCATCGGCAGCACCGTTCGCGTGCACGTCAAGATCCGTGAAGGCGAGAGAGAAAGAATCCAGACCTTCGAGGGTACCGTGATCGCGAAGAAGGGCTCCGGCGTGTCCGAGACCTTCACCGTTCGTCGTGTATCTTACGGCGTCGGCGTGGAAAGAGTCTTTCCCGTTCATTCTCCCAACGTGGAGAAGGTCGAGCTGGTTCGCAAGGGTCGTGTTCGCAGAAGCAAGCTGTATTATCTGCGTGACAGAGTCGGTAAGGCAGCCAAGGTCAAGGAGAAGCTTTGATCCTTTGCGGCCTGTCGTCGGCGTTATGTTGGTGCCGGCAGGATCCGAGATGCGAAGGCGCAGTGTGATCTGCGCCTGATCGAGCCCGGCACGATTGCACGTTTCCGGTATTACGGGAGCGCTGATTCGTGTCGGGTTTCGTTCATACTTTTTTCAATTACGGAATGAGGTGTTCCTTTTGCAGGATATGGTGCAGGATTATTGGTTCCGTTTTGTGCGCACGATTGACGAAGCGCAGGAGGATGAGCAGAAGAACGTCCGCTTCTGGTCGTTCATTTACGAAACGGCTGCGGCTGCAGCAGCTGCGGTCGCGATCCTGTTCGTTGTGTTTACCTTCTGCCTGCGCGGCGTCGGCGTTCTCGGTGAATCGATGGAACCGACGCTTCACGACGGCGACTGGCTTGCCGTGTCCGCACTTTCGCCTGTGAAGAACAAGGACGTCGTGATCATTACGCAGCCCAACACTATGGACAAGCCGCTGGTCAAGCGTGTGATCGCCAAGGGCGGCGAAACGGTCGACATCGACTTTATCTCGCACGTGCTGACGGTGAACGGAACCGTCCTCGACGAGCCGTATATTGCCGGCGTTACGGAGGAATCCGGCGACGTGCAGTTCCCTCTGACCGTGCCCGAGGGGCAGGTGTTCGTGCTGGGCGACAACCGCAACAATTCTCTTGACAGCCGGTTTTCCGTGATCGGCTGTATCGACGAAAACTACATTCTCGGCGTTGCGAAATATCGCGTGTTCCCGTTCAGCGGTTTTTCCGACGTTACGATTCATTAAAAGCAGGAAATGACTATGGATGAAGAAAAAGAGCTGACTGCCGTCGAGCAGGAAGAAAACGGTTCTGGGACGGAGACGGACGAGATCGTCCGGGACGACACCGCAGAAGTAGAGCAGGAGAAGCCGAAGACGCGCAAGGAGCGCATTGCTTTTTCACTCTATGATCTCGCGTCCGTCGTCGGAACGGCCGTGATCGCGATCATGGTCGTGTTTACATTTGTCTGGCGTTTCGTCGGCGTCGTGGGCCCATCTATGCAGCCGACGCTGTTTGAAAATGACTGGCTCGCTGTTTCCGCAGTACCCAGAATGCCTAAGGCAGGCGACGTCGTGATCGTGACGCAGCCGAATGCGTTCGACGAGCCGATCGTCAAGCGCGTGGTCGCGACCGAAGGGCAGACCATCGACATCCGCGAGGGACACGTGTTCATCGACGGCGAGAAGATCATCGAGCGGTACATCGCTCCGGACGTGATGACCGAACGCGAGGATCTCGACAATTACCCGCTGACCGTACCCGAGGGACAGGTGTTTGTTATGGGCGACAACCGTTCGCATTCGACGGACAGCCGTTCGTCCGCGATCGGATTGATCGACAACGACTATATCCTCGGCAGGGTTTCCTTCCGCATGATGCCGTTCGGCAAGTGGAAGGTCGGCATGGAGTACGACTACACGTAAGGAATAAACGATGCAGCAGGATCAGACAGTACAATGGTTTCCGGGGCATATGGCCCGCACGCGGCGACAGATCAAGGAATATCTGCCGCTGGTTGATGCTGTGACGGAATTGCTCGATGCGCGCATTCCGCAGAGCAGCCGCAATCCGGAACTGCTGGATCTGATCGGCAACAAGCCGCGCATCGTTCTTCTCAATAAATGCGATCTTGCGGATGCACAGGCGACTGCCGGGTGGATCCGCTATTTTGAATCTCAGGGCGCTGCTGCGCTTGCCGTTGACTGCCGTTCGGGAAAGGGTCTGAACGCCTACCCGGAGCTTGTTCGCCGCGTTCTGCACGCGACGATCCAAAGGAATACCGATCGCGGCATGGCCGGCAAACCGCTTCGGATGATGGTCGTCGGCATCCCGAATACGGGCAAGTCGTCGTTCATTAACCGCATGGCCGGGCGCAACCGTGCAAAGGTCGCGGACAAGCCGGGTGTTACGCGTCAGAATCAGTGGTTCGCAATCGGCGGAGGCATCGAACTGCTCGACACGCCGGGCGTGCTGTGGCCGAAATTCGACGATCCGAAGGTCGGCGACAGACTCGCATTCATCGGTTCGGTCAAGGATGAGATCCTGGACAGCGAACTGATGGCGGTACGCCTTCTGGAGGTGCTGCAGGCGGATTATCCCGATCGCATCACGGAAAGATACGGCGTCACGCCGCAGGCACAGGATGAACCGTGGGAGACGCTCGAGCACATCGGCCGCAAGCGCGGGATGCTGATGCGCGGGGGCGAAATCGATACGTCCCGCACGGCGAACATGCTGCTGGATGAATACCGTGCCGGACGACTCGGCAGGATCACGTTGGAAAGACCATCGACAGTTTGAGTCAAGGCGGTCGCTTTGATTCGGGCTGTTCTTTTTTTGGAGGGACTGAGATGCAGGTGGAGTGGAAACCGTTCGAGCGTGAAGCGATGCGGCTGGGCGCCGTTCACGTGTGCGGCGTCGACGAGGCCGGACGCGGACCTTTGGCGGGTCCCGTCTACGCAGCTGCGGTGATTTTGCCGCCGGACGTGAGAATCGAGGGACTCAACGATTCCAAAAAGCTGACGGAGAAAAAGCGCGAGGCGCTGTTTCCCGTGATCTGTGAGACGGCGGCGAGCTTTTCGATCGCATTTGCGGACGAAAAAGAGATCGACGCATATAATATCCTGCAGGCAACATATCTTGCAATGCGCCGCGCTGTGGAGGGATTGGACGTTCCCGCGGATTATGCGCTGATCGACGGCAACCGCATGCCGCCGCTCGTGATTGCGGGTGAAACGATCATCAAAGGCGACGCCGTATGTCAGAGTATCGCGGCTGCTTCCGTTCTTGCCAAAGTGAGCCGTGACCGCTTCATGCTGGAGATGGATGCAAAGTATCCGCAGTATGGTTTCTCGAAGCACAAGGGCTACGGAACCAAGGATCATTACGCCGCTCTGCGGGAATTCGGCCCGTCGCCGATCCATCGCCTGACTTTTTTAAAGAAAATGCATTGAGGAATGCTATGCGCTTTTTAGATTTACACTGCGACACGATCACGCAGTGCCGCGAAAAAGGACTTTCGCTGTCGGAGAATCCGATGCATCTCGACGTGCGGCGCGCATCCTGTTTTGACGCGTGGGTGCAGGTCTTTGCCATCTGGATTCCCGATACGCTGCGCGGCGAGGACGCGTGGGAATACTTTGAGTCGAATTACGGCTTCTTTAAGGAACAGACGCGACTGTGCGAAATGCCGCACTGTACGCGTTTTGACGAACTGACACAGGCGCTGTCGTCGCACCGCAGGGCTTCGATCCTCGCGGTAGAGGGCGGAGCCGTACTCGGCGGTAAAATGGAACGCCTGGAGGAATTGTATCGCCTTGGTGTGCGCATCCTGACGCTGACTTGGAACGCCGAGAACGAACTTGGCTACGGTTGTCAGTCGTCCGGCGGGCATTTAAAGCCGTTCGGCAGGGACGTGCTGCGGCGGATGAACGATCTGGGCGTGATCGCGGACGTTTCGCATCTCGACCGCACCGGATTCTATGACGTGCTGGAACTGTCTGAACGTCCCGTTCTCGCTAGCCACTCTACGAGCGAAGCTGTGCTGGACGACACGCGCAAGGACAGTGATGATAAATGTTTCTCTATGCGTCGTGCGCTGAATGACGACCAGATCCGCGCGATCTGCGCACACGGCGGGCTGATCGGTCTGAATTTCTGCGGCAGCTTTCTCGGCGATCCGGGCGACGACGGCGTGCAGGCGGCGCTGCGGCATGCCGCGCATATTCTCGAGCAGGGCGGGGAAGACGTCCTTGCGATCGGCAGCGACTTCGACGGCTGCTCGATGCACCCATCGCTTTCCTGCGTCGACAGGATTCCGGCCTTGAAGGAAGCGTTTCTTCAAAATGGGTTCGGCCACGCGCTTTGCGAAAAAATATTTTTCGAGAATGGTTTGACCTTTTTTAAAAGTATGTTATAATAAAGTTTAAGTTTATTATGCCGAAAGGATGTATAGTATGCTGTATACGAGTACAAGAGACAAGTCGGTCCACGTGACCTCCGCCGAAGCGATCACACACGGCATCTCCGCGGACGGCGGTCTGTTCGTTCCCGAAACCATCCCGCAGCTGACTGCGAACGATCTGCAGCGTTTGGCGTCGCTCAACTATAAAGAACGCGCCAAGCAGATCCTGTCGCTGTATCTGACGGATTTCACTGCGGACGAGATCGACCGCTGCGTCGAGGGCGCATACGCCGACGGAAAATTCTCAAGTCCCAGTATCGCGCCGCTTGTGAAGCTCGCGGACGGTTCGCATATCCTCGAACTGTGGCGCGGTCCGACGTGCGCGTTCAAGGATATGGCGCTGCAGCTTCTGCCGCATCTTCTGACCGTTTCTGCGGAAAAGGCTGCGGGCGGCAGACAGATCGTGATCCTCGTTGCCACGTCCGGAGACACGGGCAAGGCAGCGCTGGAAGGCTTCCGTGACGTGCCGAACACGCAGATCATGGTGTTCTATCCGAGCGACGGCGTCAGCCCCATGCAGAAACTCCAGATGACCACGCAGGAGGGTGCGAACGTTGCCGTGTGCGCGATCGAAGGCAATTTCGACGATGCGCAGACCGGCGTCAAGAAGATCTTTACCGATCCTGCCGTTGCCGAAAAGCTGGCACAGAAGAACAAGATGTTCTCGTCCGCCAACTCCATCAACTGGGGCAGACTCGTTCCGCAGGTCGTCTATTACGTTTCGGCCTACTGCGATCTTCTTGCGAAGGGTGAGATCAGGGGCGGCGATCCGATCAACGTCGTGGTGCCGACCGGCAACTTCGGCAACATCCTTGCCGCGTATTACGCGCGGGAAATGGGCGTGCCGATCGACCGTCTGATCTGCGCTTCCAACAAGAATAAAGTCTTGACGGACTTCATCGAAACGGGCGTTTACGACCGTCGCAGAGACTTCTACTGCACCTCGTCGCCGTCGATGGATATCCTCATTTCCAGCAATCTCGAGCGGCTGCTGTTCCTGCTTTCCGGAATGGACGACGTGCAGACGCGCGAATGGATGCAGAGCTTGTCCGAAAAGGGCGTTTACGACGTCGGCGAGACGATGCGCGAAAAGATCCAGTCCGTGTTTTACGGCGGCTTCTGCGACGAAAACGCAACGAAAGAACTGATCGGCGCCGTTTACAGCGAAGAGCAGTATCTGTGCGACACGCATACCGCCGTTGCCGTTCGCGTGTACCGCGACTATCGTGCCGCGACCGGCGATGAGACGCCTGCCGTGATCGCTTCCACGGCGAGTCCCTATAAATTCAGCAAGACGGTGCTTGCCGCCGTCGCGCCCGACGTGCAGGCGAAGGATGAGTTCGCCATGGTCGACGCGCTGCATGAAAAGACCGGTTTCCCGTGCCCGCAGCAGCTGCTGGAACTGAAGAACAAGACTGTCCGTTTCACTGATATCTGCACGCGCGATACGATGGAAGACGCCGTTCTGAAAGCCATGCTGTAAAAAGGAGAACCGCAAGTGTCTTTATTTGCCATAGCCGATACGCACCTGTCCTTCGGAACGGACAAGCCTATGGACGTTTTCCAGGGCTGGCAGGATTATGAATCCCGCCTCGCGGAGAATTGGCGCGCAATCGTGCGGGAAACGGACACGGTCGTGATCGCCGGCGATATTTCGTGGGGCATGAGCTTGTCCGAGGCGGTACCGGATTTCCGCTTTCTCCATGAGCTGCCCGGTCGCAAGATCATTCTCAAGGGCAACCATGACTACTGGTGGTCGACGCGAAAAAAAGCCGAGACCTGCTTTGCCGAAAACGGG
>CADAGA010000073.1 GCA_902787275.1 Oscillospiraceae bacterium
GACTACAACGTGCGCAGCCCGTACTTCAATTCCGTTTATCACACCATCCACGTGGACGGCTACGAGGAAGCGCACCGCCGCGAGGGGCAGGGCGATTTCTACGCCGACGATCCGTACAACAAATTCAACACGTACGGCGTGGAGTGGAATCCGGACGGATACATCTTCTATATCAACGGCGTGGAGACGGCGCGCACCGATTTCGGCGGCGTGTGTCAGGTGCCGCTGTACCTGATCCTATCCGTCGGAGTGGACGAAAAGATCGCACAGAATCAATTTATGCCCGCGGAATTCATCGTGGATTACGTGCGGGCGTATCAGTACAAAGGAGGAATCTCGGCATGAACGTCTTTCACGACCTGGCTCTCGGACGGATCGCCAACTGGCTGACCGCGCTCGCAAGCGCAGTCCTGCTCATTTTCCACGTCACGTACGTGGCAAAACTGGAGCCGACGATCGACACCTCAAACATGGATCGCGTTTTCGCGGACGAATTCGATGGCGACGCGCTGAATACCTCCGTGTGGGGTTCCCACTATTCCGAGGGGATCCGCAAGGGCGGGTATTGGACGATGGATCAGGCGTCGGTCAAGGACGGCCGTCTGACCATCCGCACGGAATACAAAGAGGACGGCAAGTTCGGCGCGGGATGGTACTCGTGCGGCATGGACACCAACGGAAGATACGGAAAGAAGTACGGCTATTTCGAGTGCCGTGCCATCCTGCCGCGCGGCGTCGGGATGTGGAGCGCGTTCTGGCTGTTCAACTCGAACGTCAATAAGATAAACGGCCACGGACGGGAAGGTACGGAGATCGACGTTTTTGAGTCGCCGTATTCGTTCCTGCCCGGCAAGATGGCGAACCGCGTGACGTCGAACCTGCATTTCAACGGCTATGAGCTGCAGACGCGCTATCGCAACGTCGCGATCTCCAAGCTGGACAACGACCCGTATGAAAACTTCAACAAATACGGCCTTCTGTGGACGCCGGAGGAATACGTGTTCTACGTCAACGACCGCGAGGTCGGCCGCTCGTCCTACGGCGGCGTGTCGCAGGAGCCGGAGTTTATGATCCTCTCGTGCGAGGTCGACGGCGCCGCCGGCATTCCGACCTATGGCTGGTCGGGCAGGATCGACCGCAACGGACCGGGCTTCACCGCCGATTTCATCGTGGACTACGTGCGCGTATACGAGCTGCCCGGACAAGCCGGCGGCACGAAGTAAACCGCATCATTTCATCGCCTCGCGCATACAATGGCGCGAGGTGATTTTTATGTGGACAACGCCGCAGATACTCGATGACAGCGCGCTGCGCAGGTGCGTGTGCGGTCTGCGGGACGACTACGCGTTTCTGACGGCCGGCAGCATCGGGCGCAGCCGTGCCGGCAGACCGATCTTTTCTCTCTCGATCGGACACGGCGAAAAAAGCGTGCTGCTTTGCGGCGGTTTCCACGGCAGCGAATGGCTGACGGCGCTTCTGCTGCTGCGCTTTTGCGAGGCACTTTGCCGCAGCGTGCAGACGGGCACGCCCCTGTGCGAGGTGGACGTTGCGTCCTATCTGACACGGCGGGAGATCCTCCTCGTTCCGTGTGTCAATCCCGATGGGACGGAGATCTTTCTGCACGGACCGCAGGCAGCGGGACGGTACGAGCAGACCGTGCGGGATGCGTGGGACCCGCGCACGCTCTGGAACGCCAACGCCGCCGGGGTCGACATCAACCACAACTTTGACGCGGGATGGCAGACGCTGCGGGAGACGGAACGCGAAAGCGGGATTACGGGTCCGGCGCCGCGGCGGTACGGCGGCGAAACAGCAGAAAGCGAGCCGGAGACGCGCGCACTTTGCGGCCTGTGCCGCAAGCGCAAACCGCAGCACGCGCTCGCGTTCCACAGCCAGGGCGAGGAGATCTTCTGGCGGTACGGAAAGACGGCTCCGCCGCGTGCGGAAGCGCTGCTGCATATCTTCACGTCGTCGAGCGGCTACGTACCCGCGGAGAACGCCGGACTGTATGCGCACGGCGGCTTCAAGGATTGGTTCATCGAAACGTTTTGCCGGCCGGCGTTTACGGTCGAGATCGGCAAGGGACGCAATCCTCTGCCGCCGGAGGATTTTGAAGAGATCTGGGAAAAACTGCGGGAAATGCTGACGCTTGCCGCCGTTCTATAAAAAAATGAAAAAAAGTGTTGACAACCCGGGAATACTATGCTAAAATAGCTCCACAATAAAGCAGAACAGTTCTGTTCTCACCTACGCGGTTCCGTCCGACGTATGGTCTATACGATACGCACGTGCGCAGCAGGGCGCACGGTATCCTGTGGATCGGCGCGGACAGATTCTGTCCGTGCTTTAAATTTTGCAGAAAGTACTTTGGAGGTGCTTGACCATCGCTATCAAAGAATTGCAAATCAACGACGCAATCCGGGACAAGGAGATCCGTCTCATCGGAGACGACGGAGAACAGCTCGGCATCATGTCCAGCGCAGAGGCTCTGGAGATCGCCGAAAGCCGCAATCTCGATCTCGTAAAAGTCGCGCCAAACGCGAAACCGCCCGTCTGCAAGATCGTGGACTACGGCAAGTATCGCTTTGAAATGGCGAAAAGAGAAAAGGAAGCCAGGAAAAACCAGCACGTCATTGAGACCAAGGAGATCCGCCTTTCTCTGAAAATTGATACGCATGACTTTGAGACGAAGGTCGGTCACGCCAAGAAGTTTCTCGAGAGCGGCAACAAGGTCAAAGTCTCCATCCGCTTCCGCGGGCGCGAAATGGCGCACCCCGAGATCGGAACGAAAACGATGGAACGCTTTGCCGAGGCCTGCGCGGATTGCAGCACCGTGGCGAAACCCGCCAAGCTGGAAGGCCGCCAGATGCTGATGTTCCTGTCCGCAAAGCCCAACAAGTAATTTAAAGGAGGAAACCCAAATGCCTAAGATCAAAACCCACAGCGGCGCGAAGAAGCGCTTCAAGCTCTCCAAGAACGGCAAGCCCATCCGCGGCCATGCCTACAAGTCGCACATCCTGACCAAGAAGTCCACCAAGCGCAAGAGAAACCTGCGCAAGACATCTGTTGCGGACGTCACGAACCAGAGACAGATCAAGCGTTTGATTCCCTACAAATAAAAAGCGCTGCCCGCATGCGGCAGACGACCCATACTTAATTTATTCGGAGGTACTATCTCATGGCTCGTATCAAAGGCGCAACGATGACGCGCAAAAGAAGAAATAAAGTTCTCAAGCTCGCCAAGGGTTACTATGGCTCCAAGAGCAAGCTGTTCAAGACCGCGAAGCAGGCCGTCATGAAGTCCGGCCAGTACGCCTACATCGGCCGCAAGCAGAAGAAGCGTGATTTCCGCCGTCTGTGGATCACCCGCATCTCCGCTGCCTGCAAGCTCAACGGCATGAACTACTCCACGTTTATGAACGGTCTGAAGAAGGCGGACATCGCGCTCAACCGCAAGATGCTGTCCGAGATTGCGATCGCCGATCCCGCGGCGTTCACCGCGCTGACCGAGAAGGCAAAGGCTGCTCTGAAATAAGGCGCCGACCAACAGAACACAAGGGACTGTATTCATGGGGCAGAACGCTGTCACTTCTATGCAGTTCCTTTCTTTTTCAAGGATGCAGACGAATGATCGAAACGGTCTGCTGACCAGCCGTGCAAACGCGCTGGTCAAGCAGACAGCCGCCGTGCGCAAAAGCGCGCGGGAACGCAGAGAGAGCGGACTGTTCTTTCTCGAGGGCGCAAGACTGTGCGCGGATGCGGCAAGCACCGGCACGGTCGTTTCGGTCTGTCTGTACACCGATGAAGCCGCACAGAAATATGCCGACCGGCTGCGCACGGTTCTCTCTGCCGCCGAAAAAGCGGCGCGCATCACGCCGGAGCTGGCGGAATACCTGTCCGAAACAAAGAGTCCGCAGGGCGTTTTCTGCCTGTGCCGGATGCGTGAGCGCACGGATCGGATCGACTCCGCGGGAAAGTATCTCGCGCTCAGCGACGTGCAGAATCCCGACAATCTCGGCGCGATCAGCCGCACGGCGGAGGCGCTGGGACTGAGCGGCCTCATCGTGGAGGGCGGCTGCGATCCGTACAATCCGAAAGCGCAGCGCGCGGCGATGGGCGCCCTGCTGCGCATCCCGATCATCGAGACGGACGATCTGTGCGCGCTTCTTGAGGACTGCCGCGGCCGCGGCATGCGGACTTTTGCGTCCACGCCGGACGCGGACGCACTGCCGGTCACGGACGTTTCCTTTTCCGGCGGCACGGTATGCGTCGTCGGCAACGAGGGCGCGGGACTGCGCGAGGAGATCCTGCGTTCCTGCACGCGCGTCACGATCCCGATGCGCGGGCGCGCGGAGTCGTTCAACGCTTCCGCAGCGGCGACGATCCTTCTGTGGGAAATGACACGGGAGAACGCGCGATGAACGAGACGGTTTATTGGATCTGGATGCAGCTTGCGCTCGGCGCGGGCGCACGGACGGACGATATCCTGTCCGCGTTCCCGTCGGCACGCGCGCTTTATGACAGCGACGACGTGACGAGGCGCATTTCCGGTGTATGGACGGCGAAGCAGCTCGACAAGCTCGGCCGCACACGCATCGAGGACGCGCAGAGGATCATGGAAAAATGTGCACGCGCCGGCTGTACGGTGCTGACGCCGCAGGACGATGCGTACCCGACCGGTCTGCGCAATCTCGCCGACCGTCCGCTTGCGCTGTACGTGCGCGGCGATCCGTCCTGTCTGTCCGACAGGCTGGCGATCGCGGTGGTCGGTTCCCGGCGCGCGTCGATGTACAGCCTGGACGTGGCGCGGCAATTATCCCGCGATCTTGCGCGCGCAGGCGCAGTCGTCGTCAGCGGCTGTGCGCTGGGCGTGGACAGCGCGGCGCACACGGGCGCGATCTACGGCGCAGGAAAAACCGTCGGCGTGCTGGGATGCGGATTCGGCGCGCGGTATCTGATGGCAAACGAAGCGCTGCGCGAGCAGGTCGCGCAGAACGGCGCGCTCGTAACGGAATATCCGCCCGGAACGGACGCGCTCGCCTCGCACTTTCCGCTGCGCAACCGGCTCATTTCAGGCGTGAGCGCGGGCGTGCTGGTGATCGAAGCCGGCGAAAAGAGCGGATCGCTCATCACGGCGCGTCTTGCCGCAGAACAGGGACGGGACGTGTTCGGCGTACCCGGCGATCTGACCAGTCTGGACTATACCGGCGTCAACCGGCTCATCCGCGACGGCGCGAAGCCCGTGTTTTCGGCGCGGGACGTGCTGGAGGAATACATGTGGGTCTACGACGATCTGTCCCTCGAGACACTTGCGCAGCAGCCGCTGCAGCCGGTGAAACAGTCTCCTGCCCCTGCGCCTGCCCCGGTTCCTGCGGCGCAGGTGAAGCCGCAGCGGCGGCAGCCGGACGGGAGCATTTCCGAAGCGGCAAGAGCCGTCCTCGGGCAGTTCGCGGATACCCCGCTGTATACAGACGATTTGGTGCGTGCTACCGGGTTCGAGCCAAATCGTGTATTTACAGCATTGACAGAATTGGAAATTTGTGGTTTTATTAAAATGATCGAAGGCAAGCGGTATACGCTTGTGGAATAAAAGATAGGAGCGGAACATGGCAAAATTAGTGATCGTAGAGTCGCCTGCGAAGGCGAAGAGCATACAAAAGTATCTCGGCAGCGGGTATGAGGTCACGTCCTCGATGGGACACGTGCGCGATCTGCCCGCGGCGAAGCTGAGCGTGGACGTCAAGAACGATTTCGCGCCGAAATACGCCATCATTAAGGGAAAGGAAAAGCTGGTCAAGGAACTCAAGCAGAAAGCTGCCGAGAGCGAACAGGTCTTCCTGGCGACGGACCCGGACCGCGAGGGTGAAGCGATCTCGTGGCATCTTGCCACGCTGCTCGGGCTTGACCTCGCCGAAAGCAACCGCGTCACGTTCAACGAGATCACCAAGAACGGCGTCCAGACCGGTATGGCGCATCCGCGCGCAGTTGACATGAACCTTGTGGATGCGCAGCAGGCACGCCGCATCCTGGACCGTCTGGTGGGTTACCGCCTGAGCCCCTTTGTGTCGCAGAAGATCCGCCGCGGACTTTCCGCCGGACGCGTGCAGAGCGTGGCGGTGCGTCTGATCGTCGACCGCGAGGAGGAGATCAACGCATTCGTTCCCGAGGAATACTGGACGCTGGACGCGAAGTTCCTCAATCCCCAGCGCAAGATCATCGCCGCCGTGTTCACGGGCGACGAGACCGGCAAGGTCAAGATCACGAACGAGGCGCAGGCAAACGCCTATCTCGCACGGCTGGAAAACGCGACGTATTCCGTCGCTTCCGTCAAAAAAGGCACGCGAAAAAAATCCCCGGCGCCGCCCTTCAACACGTCGACGCTGCAGCAGGCGGCGTCCACCCGTCTGGGGTTCCAGGCGCAGCGCACGATGCGCACCGCACAGGAGCTGTATGAAGGTGTGGAAGTGGCCGGCATGGGCGCGACCGGTCTGATCACGTACATGAGAACCGACTCGCTGCGCATCTCCGAGGATGCGCGTGCGGCGGCCAACGCTTATATTGGCGAGGCGTTCGGCAGCAAATATCTGCCTGAAAAGCCCCGTTATTACAAATCCCGCGCCGGCGCACAGGACGGTCACGAAGCGATCCGTCCGACGATCCCGTCGCTGACGCCCGAGCAGGTCAAGAACAGCCTGACGGCTGACCAGTACAAACTGTATTCCATCATCTGGAAGCGCTTTATGGCCAGCCAGATGGCGCAGTGCGTGCAGAACACCGTCAAGGCGGAGATCTACGGCGCGAACGAGGCGGACGCGGCAGCCGGTAAATACTGCGTGTTCTCTGCATCCGGCTATTCGGTCAAGTTCGACGGTTTCACGGCGCTGTACGACGACACGGCAGAGGATGAAAAAGAGGGCAAGATCCCCGAGCTGACCGTGGGTGATACGGTCAAGAACAAAGAGCTGCACGCAAATCAGCACTTCACGCAGCCGCCCGCACGCTACACGGAAGCGACGCTCATCAAGGCGATGGAAGAGGAAGGCATCGGCCGTCCGAGCACCTACGCTACGATCATCACGACGATCGTTTCCCGCGGCTACGTGCAGCGCAGTGCAAAGCTCTTAAAGCCCACGGAGCTGGGCGAAGCGATCACGAAGCTCTTGAAGGAGCGTTTCCCGAAGGTGGTCAACGTCAAATTCACCGCGCAGATGGAGTCGTCGCTCGACGACGTGGGCGCGGGCGAAGCGGACTATATCAAGATCCTGCACACGTTCTACGACGATTTTGAAAAGACGCTCTCCAAGGCCAAAGACGACATGAAGGACGTCAAGATCACGCTCGCCGAGGACGTGACGGACATCCCGTGCGAAAAGTGCGGCCGCATGATGGTCATCAAGACCGGACGGTTCGGCAGGTTCCTCGCCTGCCCGGGCTATCCCGAGTGCAAGAACGCAAAGCCGCTCGTGACGGAAACGGGCGCGACGTGTCCGAAGTGCGGCAGGAAAGTGATCGAAAAGAAATCGCGCCGCGGATTCGTATTCTACGGCTGCGAGGGCTGGCCGGAATGCGATTTCAGCACGTGGGACAAACCGACGGCCGAGAAATGTCCGAAGTGCGGCAAATCCCTGTTCCGGAAAAAGGGCGGCGTGATCGCCTGCCTGGACGAGAGCTGCGGCTTTGAAAAGAAGGCTGCACGCAAGAAAAAGGAAGACAAGACCGATGCGTGAGTGTCTGGTGATCGGCGGGGGGCTCGCCGGCGTCGAAGCTGCGGCACAGCTGTCCGCGGCAGGCGTGCCGGTAACGCTGGCGGAAATGAAGCCGGTGCGGTTTTCCCCTGCGCACAAGTCCGACAAACTCGCGGAGCTGGTCTGCTCCAACTCGCTGAAAGCGGAGCGGCTCGCGTCCGCGGCGGGACTGTTGAAGCACGAGATGCAGATGCTCGGTTCCGTGTGCGTCGAAGCGGCGCTGAACTGCCGCGTGCCGGCAGGCGGCGCGCTGGCGGTGGATCGGGATCTGTTCTCCGAAGCGGTCACCGCACGCATCGAATCCGACCCGAACATCACGGTCGTGCGTGAGGAGATCACCGAAATCCCGACGGACAGACCCGTGATCGTTGCGGCAGGTCCGCTGGCGTCCGAGGCGCTGAGCGAAAGCATCGGCAGGCTCTGCGGCGGATTCCTCAGCTTTTTTGACGCTGCGGCGCCGATCGTTACGGCGGAGAGCGTCGATATGCAGTATGCGTTCGGCGCGTCGCGGTATGATCGCGGCGGCGACGAGGACTATCTCAACTGTCCGATGGACAGGGCGGAATACGAAGCGTTTTACGAGGCGCTGCGCACGGCGGAACGCGCGCAGCTGCACGCGTTTGAAAAGGGAAAAGATATTTACGAGGGCTGCATGCCCATCGAAGTC
>CADAGA010000074.1 GCA_902787275.1 Oscillospiraceae bacterium
GACTGATGAGGGAAAAGGTTGTTTTGTGATGTCACCAACGGCTGACAACAATCCAGAAGGTCTTCCCTCATCCGACCTCGCTTCGCTCGGCCACCTTCCCCCAAGGGAAGGCTTTTCGTACAGAACAACACCCCGACAAATTCCGCTTTTCATCGTTCCTGCGCGGACGTCCGTGGTGAACCAAACAAACCGGCTGCCGTGTCCGCGGATCATGCGGGAACACAGCAGCCGTTGTCAGATGAAATGGGATCAGTCGCCTTTTTTGCGGCGGATCAGACGCAGCGTCACGAACGCAGTCAGCGCCAGAACGGCGGCCGCGCCGATGCAGACGCCGATGATGCCTGCGGGGGAAAGGGATCTGCCGGAAGCGGGAGCGCCGGTCGTCGTCAGCGCCGCATCCGGCGCCGGGGAAACGTCCGCCTCTTCGCCGGCCTGGGTTTGCGATTCGCTCGCGTCCTCGGCCGCAGGCAGCGCGGTCACATCGGTTTTCGCGGATTCGGACGTGTACAGCACGGGGATATCGAATGCATACTCGTCATAGTTTTCCGGGTATTCGAGATCGAGATCGCTGAGCTTGATCCAGCCGCTCTGACCGTCCTTGTCGATGTGGACCCACTCCACGCCGCCGCGATATTCCTCGAGCGGGTCCGAGTAGAACTTGAACGTGCTCTCGAGCACGTCGCCCGCCTGATAGCGGACCGTGCCGAGCGGCGTTTTGTCGTCGGGATACGCGTAAACGCTGACGGAGGCGTCCTTCTGCACGGGCGGATCGTAGACGACCCCGCCATAGGGTTCGGCGGCAACGACGTTGTCGTAACCGTCATCGTTCACGGTGAACGAGCCGCTCTTGCCCTGATACGTCACGTAGAACGTGTAATCGTGCGGCATGCGGTTGAACGAATCGAACGTCAGCTTTTCGCCTTTGGGCACCGTGACGAGCT
This sequence comes from Oscillospiraceae bacterium, assembly GCA_902787275.1. Taxonomy (GTDB): domain Bacteria; phylum Bacillota; class Clostridia; order Oscillospirales; family Acutalibacteraceae; genus UBA1425. Next base: position 942 of record CADAGA010000074.1, read on the forward strand.
CGTTGCCGTTCCTGTCGGTCAGCACGGCGTTGTCGCGCACGACCCAGACCGTTCCCGTTTCACCCTCCGGCAGCAGCTCCGCCGCCGTGCACTTCGCGCCGTCGTACAGCCAGCAGTACGCCCAGCCGCGCATGCCGCCGTACGTCATATACATCCATGCGCTGATGTCATAGCCTTCCTGGTTGGTCGCTTCGACCGTCACCTCGGCGTTCTGCGGGATCACGCCGATTGGGGTATAGGAGCCGGAGGGGCCTGCGTAGAGCGTCAGTCCCTTCGGGTCCGTGACGCGCAGGCGCAGCTGCAGGCTTTGCGTGTAGGCGCTCACGGCCGGATAGTCCTCCCGCCCGTCCACGGACAGATCCTGCACGCGCACGTAGCCGGAAGCGCCGCCGAGCGACGGGGCGTCGAAGAAGTAGCCGTACATCACGCCGTCGAAGTCGTATTCGTTGGAGATCTCCAGCTCGGTACCCGCCGGGATCGTGCCCGCTTTTTTGAAGACGCTTTCATCCGTCTCCTCGTTCCACTCCTGATCGAAGTATTCCGTTTCAGCTTTTGTTTTTGCCTTGTAGCCGATGAATTCCGGCCCGCCCATATCGGCGAACGCCGTCCAGCACGCGGAGGCGCACAGCACGGCAGCCAGCAGGAGAACGAACAGTTTTTTCATAATGATGCTCCTTTACGCAAAATGATTCCAGACCAGTCCGAAAAGAAAACTGCAGCCGTTCAGCACGGCAGACAGGAGAAACGGATTTATCCGGCAGGGCGCGTTCTTCCGGTAGACCGCCGCCTCCGCAAGGAACGCCGCGATCTCAAGAAACGCGAGACTGCACCAGTAGCCGGCGCGTCCGCAGAGAAACGTGCACAGCACGTTCAGGGACACGACGAGCGGATTCGTCATGACGTTGCACAGCAGCACGACGGCCTGTCCCCGCGCGGAACGCACGCCGAGACAAAACGCCGCGACGCCCTCCGCGAGGATCGTCAGACCCAGGCACCGCAGCATCGTCAGGGGAAGTTCACTCAGCAGCATGGTTTTCCTCCGGCGGCTCGGGCGTTTCTTCGGCAGCCCGCTCGATCCGCAGCTGCCGCCGGACCAGAACGACGGTCACGGCGACGATCAGCAGGAAAACGACCGCCAGAACGATCAGCGGCTTCTGCGCCAGATGCAGAAGCATCCCGTCTGTCAGAATGCGGAAACTACGCATGGGGGCGATCCCTCCTCAGTACGAAATGCATGGCCGCGAGGCAGACGGCCGTCAGCACGGCGATCACGGTACAGTTCGCCGCGACGGAAGTGAATTTGAAGAAAAAGATCGGCACGGTGCCCAGAAACAGACCGATCGTCGTCAGACCGAACGCGAGTCCCGGCGCACCGGGCAGCACGGACACCAGCAGCGCAAGCGTGATGGACATCGTCATGCTGAACAGCATCACGCCGACCAGCGACACGAGCATGACCCGGTCGCCGCACAGCAGGAAGGGGAGCGCCAGCGCGGCGCTGGCCATGGCGGTGCGGCGCACGCCGAAGCGGTCCGCCAGAATGCCGCCCGCGGCCTTGCCGACGCCCATCGTCACGAACAGCAGCACGGTCTGTGCGGTCGTCTTGTTCCAGGAGGTCGGGATGCCGTATCCCATATAGCCGCGCACGGCGACGATCATCACGGACAGCAGGACGATCACGGCAGGCGGGAGCTTGGGGTCGTGGTAACGGAAGGCGGTGCAGGGATGTGCGCTCCGACGGTCGGCGTCCAGCCGATCCTCGCGCGCGAGCAGGCAGAACGGGACGGCCGTCAGCGCGAGCACGGTCAACGGCCATCCCGGCATCGCCGTTTTGGAAAGAAGTCTGCCGGTGATGACGCCGAACGAGCCGCCCGACACGAAGATCGCGGCGGGAGAGAGACTGCCGTCCGAAGCGCGCAGCGTCGCCTCGGCGCCCGCGACGTGCGTGCAGCCGTTGCCGATGCACAGCAGCACCAGACTCAGCCAGGGCGTGCGCAGCAGGGGAAACAGACCGATCGCGCCGGCCATCATCCCCAGACCGATCATGCCCAAAGGCAGCTTCCCGAAGCGGTCGTGGATCGCGCCGATCAGCGACTGCGGGACGAACGCGAGCATATCGTACGCCAAGGGGATCAGCCAGAGCGTGACGCCGTCGCCCGTGTATCTTCCGAGCAGGAAGAAGCACAGGACTTCCGTAACAAAATGCACGTAAAAATACAGCAGTCCGGAGCGGATCTGCGTCGTCTTCGTTTTCACAGCGTCCCTCTTTTTTTGGAGTGATTACAGTTTCATTGTAATGCAAACGGCCGTTTTTGTCAACGGTTTTGCGGCGCGGGCGTACAGACGGGCGACGCCTGTAAACTTTTCGTGAATCTTTCTCCGGCGCGGCCGGAAAGTGTCCGCTTTTGGGCAATCGGGAGCGTTTTTTGCGCTATAGGTGAAGGGGTGTTCCACGCAGGCGGGACGTGCGTTCTTTGCCGTTTCTCCGGAAAGATTCCGTAGAATTCTCCGGAGAATCCTACGTAGAATCCTTCCGTTATCCTCCGGAGAATCCTTCCGCTAAATATACAATTATACAAGAAAAGAATAAGAAAAGACGAGAGAATAATCAAAGGCGTTCCTGCGCGAACGCGCAAGGGGGATCGGCACACGTGATGCAACGCAAAAAAAGAAACGCCCGAACCGTCAGCGTCATGCGGCGTCGGGGCGTTCGGGCGCGGGAATCTGCGGGGAAAGGTCAAATCATGGAAAGGACGCGATGCGCTCAAGCGGTGCGCGCGTCTATTCCTCGATCTCGGCCGCCAGACCGGAGTCGTAGGAAACCGTCTCGGGATCGGTCGCGGGCGGCTGGGTGGTGGTCGTCGTCGAGGGTGCGGTCGTGGTGGTCGTCGGCGCCTCGGTGATCGGCTCCGCGTAGACCTGCAGCGTGACGTGCGTACCCTTTTCGTACTGCATCTCGGGGTCCTTGCTCATCTGGATGACCGTTCCGGCGGTGCGCGTGCCGTCGTTGGCGCGCTCGGACTTCGACACGGCGAAGCCCATGCCGGTCAGCGTCTCATACGCCTGCGCGTAATCCTGACCGAGCACGTTGGGCAGCGTGATCTTTTCCAGACCCTTGCTGACGGTCAGACGGATCTCCGTGCCGGCGGGCACGCTCGTTCCGGGCTCGACACTCTGCTCGATGACGTAACCCAGCTCCACGTCGTCGCTGTAAACGTCCGTCTTGGAGAAGCGGAAGCGGGATTTGTAGTAGTCGCTGACGATGACCTCGGTATAGCTCTTGGTGCGGAAATCCGGCACCGTGTACTGGCCGGCGACCTCGGTCACGGCCTCGGTGACCGGCTCTTTGGCGAGCATGCTGCTGAAGACGTTGTATTCATCCGGCAGCACGTAGAGGCTGATGAGAACGAAGCCGATAAAGCCCACGACGACGCAGATCAGCGCCGTCAGGAACGCGGTGCGCAGGCCTTTTTTGGCGGAGGATTTTTTAGACGATCTGCCCGACTGCGACGCGGTGCGGCGCGTTTCGGGCTGCTGCATGGCACGGCGGGATTCCACGTAATTCTCCTCCGCGACCGTGGCGGAAGGAGAGGCGGTGATCTCCGCGTGGAGCTGCTCGATGGTGCGGGTGCGGTCTTCCGGCATGATCTGCAGGGAGTTGACCAGCCCGTTGATGACGTAGGCGGGGAGCTGCTCGGCGAATCTGCCCGGAACCATCAGACGGTCGTTGGTGACGCGCGTCGTGGCTTCGATCGGGTCGGTGCCGATCAGCGTGCGGTACAGCACCGCGCCGAACGCGTACACGTCCGTCCACGGCCCCTGCTGTCCCTTGTAGCCGTACTGTTCGATCGCGGCGTAGCCGGGGAAAAGCTGCTCCTTGAGCTCGCTGCGCGCGGTGCGCACCTGCGGGATGCAGAAGCCGGAGATGCGGATGCGCCGGTCGCGCCCGATGATGAGCGTGTGCGGAGAGATGCCGCGGTGGATGATGCCGTTCGCGTGCAGCGCCTCGAGCGTGTCGAGCACGGGCATCAGCAGCTGCCGCGCCTTGTCCCACGAAATGTATCCCGTCCGGCTGCCGAGCAGGAACTCGCGCAGCGTGATGCCGTCCAGATGCTCGTGCACGGCATAGATGGTGTTGTTGTCCTCGAGCACGTGCGTCACGCGCACGATGCCGGGCTGTTCATGCAGACGCGCCAGCTTGACCCAAAGCTCGCGGAAGCTGCGGTAGCAGTCCTCGAACGTGTCCTGCGTCTGCGTCAGCGCGACCACGCCGACGCCGTCGACCAGGCGCTTGGCAAGGTCGAGCGGGAAGAACTCGCGCACGCAGACCGTCTTGCCGGTCTGCTCGTCGAACGCGATATACGTCGCGCCCTCGCCGTTGTACTCGAGCAGCTTGCCGATCACGTAGCGGCCGCCGACGACCGTCCGGATCGGCAGATAAGGAGATACCTGCACGGAATCGGCCGCAAAACCGCAGTGCGGGCACTTCTTTTCATGACCGATCTCGCGCATACAACCCATACACAAGTTGTCCGTATTCATCCGGCGATCCCTCCGACAAGGCAGAATAGTGACAGAAACTACCCTTTATTTTACCAGAAAAACGCCGATTTGTCAAGAAAAAAGGACTGCTGCACGAAGCAGCAGCCCTGATTCGGTTTGATTAGAGAACGTAGATGCGCACGCCGCGGATGCCGAACTGCCAGCACTCGGCTTCGGTGTCCATGTACAGATCCATGTCCGCCCAGCCGCCCTTGACGAATCCGCCGGTGTCGGCCGCGATCGCGTAGCCGTAGACGTACTGTCCGTCGAGCGACGCGACCCAGAGCTTGGTGCCGTAGGGGATGACCTTCGGGTCAACGGCGACGTAGCCGACGGCTGCCGGAATGCCCGATGCGGTGATGCCGCCGCCGTAGTATGCGGTCGCAACGCCGTCCATATAGTACTCGTAATCGGCGGGAACGCCGTTATCGTCCAGCTCGAATCCTTCGGGAAGCGTCAGGTTGGAGATCGGGACCTTGCCCGCCACGGAGAACACGCGCGTGCCGACCGCCTTGACCGCGTTGATCGGTTCGCTCGTCACCGTTTTCCGGAGCGGTTCGGAGTCCACGCACGCCGTGCCGAGATACTTGTCGCGGTAGAGGACCTCCTGCGTGCCGCACACGCCCTTGGAAAGGATGCGGCTCTGTCCCTCAAAGAGGTTGCTGTCCTCGACGACCGTGGTGCCGAAATCGATACTCTCCTCGGCGGTGCGTTCCTCGTAGCTGCAGCGCAGCACCTGAACAGTATCGCCCTCCGCGAGCTCGGCGTCTGCCGTGACGTTCAGTTCATCCTCCGCGCCCAGCGCAAGCCCCACCGCGTAAACGGCTTCGCCGGCCTTGCAGCCCGTGGTGCGGTAGGTGTACGTCTCGTCGCCGTCCTGCACGTACACGTCGTACGCGCGGTCAATGTTGATCTCCATGCCGTCGTACGCAAGCGACGAGAGATCCACGTCGATGGTATCGCCCGCGTCCAGCGTGATGCCGCTTTCGGCGATCGTCTTGGCAACGGTGCCGCTCGTTTCGACGAGCCTTTCCTCTCCGTCCACGTCCACGGCGGCCTTGCCGCTCTTGTAGACGACCAGATCGCTGTTTTCACCGCCGTTGATCGGCGTGACGCTGATCAGGTCTTTTTCGCCCAGGGTGACGCCGACGCTGTTTACGATGCGTACGGGGTCTTTCCGGAAGGTGTGTACCTCCGCGATCGCTGCGGGTTCGCCGGCAACGCCGACGTTGTAGACCGTCGCGGCGAGCGAGGTGAAGGTGAGTGCCAGAGAGGTGGCGAACGCGGCGCTTAGGACCGCGCCCGTGCAGATCCGCATAACCGTAGGATTCCGTCGTCTATTCAGTTTTTGAAAAGCGTGATTCGTCATCGTGATTTCACTCCTTGCGGTGCTCCATTGGATGCCTCAGCGTGCTTTTTTACGTCCTGAAAGTCGGTTTGCCTCAAAGCGCAAGTCATTATATTGTCCACTTTTGCATTTGTCAAATTTTTTTAAAGGAAGGGATTTGTGCAACTTGTACAAAATCGATTGGGGAATTTTTGACAGAAAGGCCGCAAACCTTTTTTTCTTTGTCGTTTGTCCCAGAAATTGGCAAAAATGTTTGTGCAAAACTGAAGAAGTTGCAAAATGCGATTTTTGACCCAAAATTGACCCAGAATCTGTAAATAATTCCCACAAATAACCAATTCTATAATTCATTCCCAATCCTGACGAAGCACGAAAATGCAGGCGTTTCCTTCCCGAAAATATTGTTCTGATCCGGAACAAAATCGCGCGAAAAAATCGCCTCGTTCCGCGTCGGTCATTCGGCTGAAAAACCCATGGAAAATATAAGGAAATCCCGTTTTTTCGGGCGGAAAACGCGCCTGTTTTTCTCACTTTTATAAATCGGAAACGGAAAAATAATTGTGCGAAATTGCAAAAATAATTTGTATATAATGCCGAATCGGAATACAAATACAGAATAAAAAGAAAAGAAACGCCACGCTCGCGCCGCATTTTCTCTCCGTCGCGCACGCCTATATATATAAATGTATATGCAAAAAAAATCAGACTATGCAAACGCGCGCGTCTGTGGTATAATAGGAGCAGATCATCAAGGGGGAGAACCGCATGGAATTCCGTACCATCGACAGCAAGGGCACGGCGGAGGGCTACTGCCTGGTCAAGACCGTGGAGAAAAAACTGAACGTCAAGGGCGTGCCGTATCTCGACATGACGCTGACCGACCGCACCGGCGAGATCGGCGCGAAGCTCTGGGACTTCCGCGAGGAGATCCACGGCTGGATCGCGCCGAACATGCTCGTCAAGGTGCGCGGCGTGATCTCCGAGTTCAACGGCTCTGATCAGCTGCGCACCGAGCGCATCCGTCCGGTGTCCGACGCGGACGGCGTGCGGATCGAGGATTTCGTTCCTTCCGCGCCGTATGACGGCGAAGCGATGTACAAGGCGCTTTTCGACGTAGCGAACGGCTTCGAGAACGCGCAGCTGCGGCAGCTCGTCTGTGCCGTGCTGCAGGACAGGAAGGCGCAGCTGCTCTACTGGCCGGCGGCGTTCAAGCTGCACCACGCGGTGCGCGGCGGCCTTCTGTTCCATACGCTGTCTCTGCTGCGTCTGGCGCAGCAGGTGAGCGCGATCTATCCGTTCGTCGATCGGGAGCTGCTGCTGGCGGGGACGATCCTGCACGACGTCGCCAAGATCGAGGAATTCGACGTGGCGCAGACCGGCATCGCGTCGGGCTACACGACCGAGGGCACGCTGATCGGTCATCTGGTGCGCGGGGCGATGGTCATTGAAAAAAAGGCCGAGCAGCTCGGCACGGACAAAGAGACCGTGATCCTGCTCGAGCACATGCTGCTGTCCCACCACGGCGAGCCGGAGTTCGGCGCGGCGGTGCGGCCGATGTTCCTGGAGGCG
>CADAGA010000075.1 GCA_902787275.1 Oscillospiraceae bacterium
TCCCGCAGCGTGCTTTGCTATTATATCCGAACCTTTCCCATTTGTCAACCCCCTTTTTTGCCCTTTTTATTACCTTCTTTCAACGCGTCCGCGCGTGTCAAATCGGTATGACCACCACATCTTGTTTGCGTGCGTTTTCTCCGTTTCGACAAATATACATTATATAGAGACGTATGCGCGAAGATGCGACTTGAAAAAAATCTCGATCAGAACAGGCCGCACAGCAGCAGGACAGAAAAAACGCCCGCGGCAAGGCCGACCCATTGCTTTTTCGAGAATTTTTCTTTCCAGAAAACGAGCCCGATCACGAGCGTGAGCAGGATCGCGACGCCGTTGACCAGCGGGAAAAAGATGATCGCACGCATGGCGCCGGCAAGGTAGGTGTTGATCTGGTTGCAGATCCCGATCCCGATGCCGCTCATCAGAACGTATACGACGGTGCTCTTTCGTTTTTCTTCTTTCCAGACCGTCGGTGCTTCGCCGTGCACGCGGCCGTACACCGCCGTCATGACAGCAGAGAATACCGTATAAACGACGAACGCCACGATCAGAAACATGCCGAGCTGCGCCTTTTCGGGCGAGTTCTGATGCACCTTCTGCAGCACACCGACCGCGCCGTTGAACAAAAACGCACCGACGCACAAGGCCAGCCAGCGCAGCGACATGCCGCGCGTCCGACTGTTTTTGTCCATGGAAAACACGAACGACAGCAGCATCAGCACAACGCCGACGTACTGTCCGACCGTGACCGCTTCGCCGTACAGCACCCTGCCCGAGAGCGCCGGGACGACCATCGCGCAAAACACGATTGTGTTGGTATAGGACAGCGGTCCCGTACGCAGCGCCATCATATTCAGCAGCGTGAACAGCGCCGTCGCCAGACCGTATGCCGCGCCCATGACCGCAGTGTACGCACCCGGTACGCACAGCTCGCCCTTGACAAGGCTGATCGCTGTCAGCGTCGCCAGAGACAAAAACGCCGATACCGGTATGCGAAACGCACTTTTTACTGAAATCGTTGCGCGCAACAGCGCACGCAAGCACGCTGGACAGAATCGTCACGGCAAGCAGGATATAGTTTTGCAACGTGCTCCCCTCCTTAATGCAACTCCAAACCATTATAGCAGACGGCGCGCGTTTTGCAAGGGGCAAAGAAAAAAAGATATACAAGCGAAAAGGATTGTGTTATAATTTGTATACACAAGCAAAAAGAGAGGATCGGTCATGAGCAGAATCAAAACCTTCCTGCTGTTCTTTTGGAACCGCTTCGCCGATCTGCGCATTTCACTGCGGCAGAAACGGCTCCTTCGCCGCGACGTGCGTTACGTGCGCCGCCATGCGCCGCCGCAGGTACTTTCCATCGACGAGACGCTCGAGCGCGTCGCACAGGAAAAATTGTCCGTATCCAGATTCGGCGACGGCGAGATCAAGCTGGTCGCCGGACGGGATATTTCTTTCCAGAAGCAGTCCGCCGCACTCTCCGAGGCGCTGTCCGAAGTCCTGCACAGCGACGACGAAGGATTCCTGGTCTGCCTGCCGGATATTTTCGACGACCGCAGCTACCTGATGGACACACCGGCCGCGCACTGGAAAAAGCATCTGGCCGAATTCCGTCCGGTCTGGTATGACCGTCTGCGTCCCGGAAAGGTCTACGGAAACGCCTTTATGTCCCGCTGCTACATGCAGCTGCGGGACAAAAGCACGTGCGCCGGTTCTTTCCGCAGGATGAAGCAGATCTGGGACGGACAGGACGTGCTGCTCGTGGAGGGCGAAAAAAGCCGTCTCGGGATCGGCAACGATCTGTTCGACAACGCGCGCTCGATCCGGCGCATCTTAGGCCCCGTCGAGAACGCCTTCGTCCGCTACGACGAGCTGTTCGAGGCGGCGAAAAAGCACGGAAAAGACAAACTGATCCTGCTCGCGCTCGGCCCGACCGCAAGCGTCATGAGTTATGCGCTGTTCCGCGAAGGCTTCCGTGCGATCGATCTCGGTCATGCGGACGTGGAATACGAATGGTTCCTGCGAGGCGCCACGACGCGTATCCCGATCCAGAACAAATTCGTCAACGAGGCAGGCGCGGGCGCAGGCGTCGGCGCGCTGGAGGACGAAACGTACCAAAGGCAGATCCTTGAGATCATCGTATAACGGGAGAATACTATGGATAAAAAAGAAAAAGCGCTGTTCGCCGTGAACGCGCTTAAAAAAGAATACCCGGAGGCTCTGTGTTCTCTGGTAGCGGACGATCCGTTTCGTCTGCTGGTCGCGACGCGTCTGTCCGCGCAGTGCACGGACGCGCGCGTCAATCTGGTCACGCCCGCGCTGTTTGCCGAATACGGCACGCCGGAGGCGATGGCGCAGGCAGACGTGGAACGCGTGGAGGAACTGATCCGTTCCTGCGGCTTCTTCCGCACGAAGGCGCGCGATCTGATCGCGATGGCGCAGATGCTCGTCGCGGAATACGGCGGCGCCGTACCGGATTCCATCGAGGCGCTGACCGCGCTGCCCGGCGTCGGACGCAAGACCGCCAACCTGATCTGCGGCGACGTGTATCACACGCCGGGCGTGGTCGTGGCGGATACGCACCTGATCCGCATCACGAATCTGCTGGGACTTGTACACACCAAAGACCCGTACAAGGTCGAGCTCGCGCTGCGCGAGCTGCTGCCGGGCGACGAGAGCAACGACTTCTGCCACCGGTGCGTGCTGCACGGCCGCGCCGTATGTATCGCGCGCAGACCGCAATGCGCCGGCTGCTGCCTGCAAAGCGTCTGCGACTACGCCGGTCAGAGCTGCTGAATCAGCAGCTGCACGAGCGCGCACACCGCCGCGCCCGCGAACGCCGCGCCGATCATGCACAGGACGTTCCGCACTCTGCGGCGCACGCGCGTTGCGGGCGGTTTTCCCGCGCTGCTCATCAGACTTGCGCGTTCGCGCAGCTTTCCCTCACTGACCGTCGAGAACTCCGGTTTCACCAAAAACAGGATGCGTTCAAAGTACTCGCAGTCCGTCTGCGTGATCTCCACAACCTGCCGATTGACGCCCTTGATCATGGTCAAAATCATCCTTTCATCCGTCTCGTTCAAGGGTAGTTTGACCGCCTTTTTCGGCGTTTATGCAGCCGTTTTGAAAGCGGTTATTCACTCCCGTTTTTGCCCTTTTCGGTGGAAAACTCTGTGGAAAATGTGCATAACTTTACGAAAATTCCTTGATAAATAACCAAAATTTTACGGTGAATAAACATTTTCGACAACGAAAGCAATATACAAAAGGAGTCCGATTCTATGCATAAAGACGGCCGAAAAGGCACCGCAAAACGACTCGTCTGCGTGCCGCTCGCGATGGCCGTAACGGTCGCCGCCGCCGAGTTCCGGTACTGGCCGCATTACCGCCGCGACGCGTTCGATCTGCGCGCGCAGATGCACGCGGAGCTGCGCATGACGAGCGCGAACGTGCGGTGTCTGAGCCCGACCGATCTGGGCAAAAAAAGCTGGTTTTACCGCGCGTCGCTGCTGCTGCGTGTCCTCGGAAACGAAGCGCCGGACGTGATCGGTTTTCAGGAGGTCACGCGGTTCCACTACGCGTATCTGCAGGCGCACCTGAAGGGATACGACAGCGTGATCGCCTACCGCGACGACAAGCCCCTTTCCGAAGGCTGTCCGATCTTTTACAATACGGAGCGCTTCACGCTCACGGACAAAGGCTCCTTCTGGCTGAGCGAAACGCCCGACCGCAGCAGCAAAAGCTGGGGCGCCGCCTTCCCGCGCGTGTGCTCCTACGTCATTCTGCGTGAAACGGCAACGGAAAAGCCGCTGGTCGTGTTCAACACGCATCTCGACCACGTCAGCGACGAGGCGCGCGTCCGCGGCATCGGCGTCGTGCTGGAAAAGCTGCGTGCATTCGGCGATCTGCCGTGCGTACTGATGGGCGATCTGAACGCCGTGGAAAGCAGCGAGACGTACCGCGCCGCGATGGAACAGTTCGACGACGCGAAGTACCGCACCGTCGATCCGCCGACCGGCCCTACGTTCCAGAAGTGGGGAAAAGCGCTCGATCGGGAGAACATCGACTACTTTCTCATTTCCAAAACGGGGATCGGCGTGCAGTCCTACCGCATCCTCGACACGACCTTCGACGGCGCGTACCCGAGCGATCACTTCCCGATCGCGCTGCGGATGACTCTGGAATAAGCCACAAAAAAACATCCCGGCTGAACAGCGAGCGGATCGCGATTCAGCCGGGATTCGTTTTGGATTCAGTTTTACAGGCACAGCACGTCCCGTCCGACGAGATCGTAGTCCTTCGTATCGGTCACGCGCACTTCGACGAAATCGCCGGGTTCGTAGTCCCGGTCGCTCGTGAAATACAGTACGCCGTCGATCTCAGGCGCGTCCATGTACGTGCGTCCGACGTAACAGTCGGCGTACGCGTCGTACTCCTCCACCAGCACGGTATAGGTGTTGCCGATGCGGGAAAGGTCCTTGTCCTCGACGATGCTGTACTGGTCGTCCATCAGCACCTCGCCGCGGCGCTGCTTGACGTCGTCCTCGACCTGGCCGTCCATATCGAACGCGGGCGTTCCCTCCTGCGGAGAGAAAGCAAAACAGCCCATGCGGTCGAACGCCATCTCATTGACGAACAGCGCCAGATTGTCGAACGCGTCCTCGTCCTCGCCGGGGAAGCCGGTCATGAACGTCGTGCGGATCACGATATCGGGCATGGCCTCGCGCAGCTTTTCGATCAGCGCGCGGTTTTCTGCCGCCGTTCCGCGGCGGTTCATCGCCGCAAGCACGCGGTCGTCCGCATGCTGCAGCGGCAAGTCCATATAGTGCAGCACCTTCGGCTCGGTTTTCATCACGTCGATCAGCTCGTCCGTCACCTTGTCCGGGTAACAGTACAGCAGACGGATCCATTCGATGCCGTCGATCGCGCACAGCTCACGCAGCAGCGCCGGCAGACGCAGCTCGCCGTACAGATCCATGCCGTAATTCGTCGTGTCCTGTGCGATCAGGATCAGCTCCTTCACGCCCGTTTCCGCAAGTTGCTTCGCCTCCTCGACGATGCTCTCCGTCGGGCGGCTGCGGTATGCGCCGCGGATCGACGGGATCGCGCAGTAGGTACAGCAGTTGGAGCAGCCGTCCGCGATCTTCAGATACGCCCAGTACTCCGGCGTCGTCAGAAGGCGCTGGCTGTCGAGCGGCAGACCGCTCTGGTCGGGACACTCGAACACGCGCGTGTCCTGCGTCAGAACCTTTTCCACCATGTCGGCAACGCTGCCGTTGGCGCCGATGCCGATCACCGCGTCCACCTCCGGAAACTCCGTGAGGATCTCCTCGCGCTGGGTCTGTACGAGACAGCCGGTCACGACAATCTTGCGGATGACGCCCTCTTCCTTCATCTCGACCATGTCGAGGATGTTCTCGATCGCTTCACGCTTCGCGTCGTCGATGAACGCGCAGGTGTTGATGATCACGGCGTCCGCGCCGTCCACGTAATCCACGATCTCGAAGCCCTTCTCCTGCAGGGCGGCAAGCATCATTTCGGCGTCCACCTGATTTTTCGGGCAGCCCAAAGAGATCATTCCGACTCGCATGCGTAATCGTCTCCTTCTTCTTCGATCTGGCGCAGCGCGCTGCGGATGTCGCCGTAGCCGTATCCCAGCCGCTGCAGCGCGGCGATCGTGCGCCGCAGTCCTTTTTCATCGCCGAACTTGCCGGCAAACTTCGTTTCCAATAATTCTATGATACGCGCATCCGCCGAGAAGTCAAGCCCCCCGACGGCAGCCTCGGCCGTTTCGCGGTCGACGCCCTTTAAAAGAAGCTCCTGCAGGATGCGGCGCGGCGCGCACTTTTTGCGCTGCAGAAGCTCCGCGGCATAGTTTTCCGCAAAGCGCGTATCGTCCAGCAGCCGCAGCTCCTCGAGCCGGTCGGCGGCGGCCTCGGCCGCTTCCTCGCCGTAATCCTCGCGCAGACGCTCGACAAGCTGCCTGCGCGTGCGGTCCTGATACGACAGCAGGCTCGCGCCCTTGTTGAAGGCGCGGCGGTCGTTTGCCTTTTGCAGGAAAGCAGCGGCCTGCTCGGCGGTCAGCTCGGCGCCGTCGCGCACGCCGCAGGAACCGAAATACAGGGAATCGACGGTGGTTTGGTATTCACCGTCGATATAAACGTGTATTTTGTCCCTTTTGCCCGGTTTGACCGTCAGAACCATATCAGTCGTCGTCAACGGCAATGTCCAGCTTGGACTTTGCTTCTTCCTTGGTCGTGGGAACGGGCGCCGGTTCCGCGGCGGCAGGCTCCGCCGGCTTGTCCTTGCCCTTTTTGGCGTTCTTGTTCAGCTGGATGATGCGGTCCTTGTCCGCCTGGATCTTCGCCTCGATCTCGGCGCAAAGCGCGGGATCGTTCGTCAGCAGCTCCTTCACGTTGTCGCGTCCCTGCGCCAGACGCTGCTCGCCGTAGTAGAACCACGCGCCGCTCTTGCGGATCACGTCGAGCTTGACGCCCAGATCGATCACCTCGCCGACGTGGGAAATGCCCTCGCCGAACATGATGTCGAATTCCGCCTCCTTGAAGGGCGGGGCGACCTTGTTCTTGACGATCTTGACGCGCGTGCGCGAGCCGACGAATTCGTTGCCTGCGGCTTTGATCGTTTCGATGCGGCGCACGTCCATGCGCATCGTGGCGTAGAACTTCAGCGCGCGGCCGCCGGTCGTCGTCTCGGGGTTTCCGAACATGACGCCGATCTTTTCACGAAGCTGGTTGATGAAGATGATGATGGTGCCGGTCTTGGACACCGCGCCGGCCAGCTTGCGCAGCGCCTGCGACATCAGACGCGCGTGCTGTCCCATGTGCGAATCGCCCATCTCGCCCTCGATCTCGGCGCGCGGCACGAGCGCCGCCACGGAGTCGATGACCATGACGTCGATCGCTCCCGAACGCACCAGCGCTTCGGCGATCTCGAGCGCCTGCTCGCCGTCGTCCGGCTGCGACACCAGCAGAGAATTGATGTCCACGCCGATCTTTTCCGCGTAGACGGGATCGAGCGCGTGCTCGGCGTCGATGAACGCAGCCTCGCCGCCCGCCTTCTGTGCCTCGGCCACGACGTGCAGCGCAAGCGTCGTTTTACCGGAGGACTCCGGTCCGTAGATCTCGATGATCCTGCCGCGCGGCAGACCGCCGATGCCCGTCGCCGCGTCGAGCGCGATGGAACCGGTCGAAATGGCCGCCACGTTCATGGTGCGGTTCTCGCCCAGACGCATGACCGAACCCTCACCGTAATTCTTTTTGATCTGCTGCAGCGCCGTTTCCAGCGCTTTCTGCTTGTTGTCGTCCTTGACGTCGGGCATTTTCTTGTTGACTGCCATCTTTTTGCCTCCTCTTCTGTACAAATGTTCGTTTATGGTTGTCATTATACCGTATTTCTACGGCAAATGCAAGCGCTAAATAAAAAAATCTGAAGAAATTGAAAAAAAGGCTTGCATTTTCTGCGAGAATCTGTTAAGATACCTTTTGCTATCTTTGACGATGTATATCGTATGGGCTAAATCGCAGCTGTAAGGAGGTGCCGATCATGGCAAAGTGCGAATTTTGCGGAAAGAGCGTTACTTTCGGTATCAAGGTTTCCCATTCTCACAGACGTTCCAACAGAACCTGGAAACCCAACGTGAAGCGCGTTAAGGCTATCGTAGACGGATCCCCCAAGCGTGTGTACGCTTGCACCCGTTGCCTGCGCTCCGGCAAGGTCACCCGTGCCGTCTGAGGTCGGAACCTTTAGAAACGTAATCAACGCGTAAGGACTGTTTCTTCGGAAACGGTCCTTCTTTCTTTTCCGGCTGCAAATGCAGTATACCGCGTTTTCTGTACCAAAAACCGGACTGCAAAAAGAAGGTTTGCCGCACTTGGCGAGAGCGTCGTCTTCGCCTGAATGCGGCAAGCCATTGCTTTTTATGACATTTTTTTAATAGAGCGACCACGCTCTGGCTTTGATATACCGGTCGTAGATCCAGCCGATGATGCGCTGGAAGAGGTTGCCGTCCACGATGACGACCGCCATGATATTGACCATGCGATGATCGCCGCTGCCGCGCGTGATGTTATAGTGGATCACCCGCACGCCCTTGTCGCAGTCGAACCGGATGTCGAGCTCTTCCTTCGTCTGCGGCAGGACGAAGCCGTCCTTCGGGTACAGATCGTAATAGATCACGTATTCGCGTCCGGCCTTCAGCTCGTCCGTGTCCATAAGAGGCGTTCCGGAATAATCCGAAACGGACACGGGGTTAGAGCGCGTGACGGTGTTGAAGTCCATGGCGTCGCTGTCGATCTCGGCGAACATCGTATAATCCGCCGGCTTCATCCCGTCAAGGTCGCTGCGCAGATGCATTCTGATCGTCGGATCGACGCCTTCCGCCGCAGAGACAGGCACGAGCGCCGAGAACAGCAGAACAGCGGCAAGAAGGAAACTGACCGTTTTTTTCATCATGCTCTGCGCCTCCCCTTCGTGACGCCGCGTTCGAGCCGGAACGCGACGGAGCGTTTGAGATACTCCAGATATTCCTCGTCGCTGCACATGGCCTTGCCCGGCGTGTCGGACAACTTCGCAACGGGGCGGTCGTTGACGTACTGGAGCTTGATGACGATGTTCAGCGCCTCGGCAAACGTGTCGTTTGAGCAGAACGTGCCGATGCCGAAAGAGACCTTCGACCGGTCTTTGAAGTATTCATACAGCGCCTGGGCACGATCGAAGTCGAGGCTGTCGCTGAACAGAAGCTGCTTCGTTTTCGGATCGACGCCGTATTTCTCATAGTGCGCGATGATCTTCTCGCCCCACTCGTACGGGTCGCCGCTGTCGTGGCGCACGCCCGAGTAGTTGTTGACCATGGAGCGGTTGAAATCCAGCAGGAACAGATCGGTCGTCACGGTATCGGTCAGCGCGGTACCGTTGTCGCCGTCGTACTCGTCGTACCAGTCCTGCATGGCGTAATGATTGGTGAACGCAAGCGGAATGGAGTCGATGCCCTGATACATCTGCACGAATTCGTGCGCGTACGTTCCGATGGGCGTCAGGTCGTATTTCATGGCGAGATAGACGTTGGACGTGCCGACGCAATGCCCCGTCTCCTGTGCCAGACGCCGCACCACCACGTCCTGCCATTCGCGGGACAGACGGCGGCGGCAGCCGAACT
>CADAGA010000076.1:0-5778 GCA_902787275.1 Oscillospiraceae bacterium
TCGACGCGAACGGCGTCGTCTACATCGACCGCCCGATCAAGGAGCAGAATCCGACCGCGGACGAGCTGCGGGTCTGGTACGAAAAGAGCGGCCTGCCGCTGCGGCGGTTTTTCAACACGAGCGGCCTTCTGTATAAGCAGATGGCGCTCAAGGATAAGCTGCCCGAAATGACGGAGGACGAGATGATTGCGCTGCTCGCGAGCGACGGGATGCTCGTCAAGCGTCCGCTTCTGGTGGGCGGGGATTTCGTGCTGGTCGGTTTCAAAGAGACCGAGTGGGCGAAGGCGATCAGAAAATGAGCACGTGTACGTTATGCCCGCGCAGATGCGCCGTCGACCGCGCCGAAAGGACGGGATTCTGTTCTGTCGGCAGCGTGCCGACCGTCGCACGCGCGGCGCTGCATTTTTTCGAGGAACCGTGCATCAGCGGCACGCGCGGCAGCGGCACGGTTTTTTTCAGCGGTTGCAATCTGCGCTGCGTCTTTTGCCAGAACGAGACGATCAGCCGCGGCAAAGGCGGAAAAGCGGTCACGCCGCAGCGCCTGCGGGAGATCTATTTTGAGCTGATCGCGCAGGGTGCGCACAACGTCAATCTCGTCACGCCCTCGCACTTCGCCGACGCCGTTGCCGAATCGCTCGAAGGCGGTCTGCCCGTTCCGGTCGTCTGGAACGGCGGCGGGTACGAAAGTGTCGACACGCTCAAAAAACTCGAGGGCAAGGTGCAGATCTACCTTCCGGACTTCAAATACGCGGACGCATCCCTTGCGGCGCGGTTTTCCAAAGCGCCCGACTATCCCGCCGTCGCCGAAGCGGCGATCCGGGAGATGGTCCGGCAGACCGGCGATTTCGCGTTTGACGGCGACGGGATGCTGCAAAGCGGCGTGCTGATCCGTCACCTCGTGCTGCCCGGCCATCTTGAAAACACGTTCGGCGTGATCGACCGCGTGCGCCGGATGTTCCCGCGGGACGGACAGGTGCTGTTCAGCCTCATGAGCCAGTACACGCCGGTCGTCGACGTGCCGCAGTTTCCCGAGCTGTGCCGCCGGCTGACCGAGGAAGAATACGCCGCCGCCGAACAGTATCTTTTCGACAGCGGCATCGAGGACGGCTTCGTGCAGGACAGAGCGTCCGCCGAAACGGATTATATCCCGGCGTTCGACGGAACGGGGGTTTAACAAAAACAGCTTTCCTCATGAGAAGTCGGCGCGCGGCAGCGCGACTGATGAGGGAAAAGGCAGTTATCATCTGTTTTCTATGGCTGCATAAAGCAGTAAGGTTTTCCCTCATCCGCCTCACATTCGTTCGGCACCTTCCCCCAAGGGAAGGCTTTTTTGAAGGATGAGTTGTCATATGAAAACACAATCTGTTTTAAAACAGAATTCACAAAAACTACGCAGAGAAATGACACGGGAAGAGCGACATCTCTGGTTTGATTTTCTCAAGGGACTGCCATATACGGTGAACCGCCAAAAAGTGATCGGTTCTTATATCGTTGATTTTTATATTGATTCAGCAAAACTTGTGATCGAGATAGACGGTTCACAGCATTATGAACCAAAAGGCATAAAGTCAGATGCCGTTCGCGACGCATACTTGACAAGCAGAGGGCTGGCGGTGCTGCGATATTCAAATGCAGATGTGAACCAAAGATTTGAAGCAGTGTGTGAAGATATACGGAATCGCTTGGAAGAAAAAAGGCTTCCCCTGGGGGAAGCTGGCGCGCGGCAGCGCGACTGATGAGGGAAAAGGCAGCTTGTATAGCCCATTATCGGCTGCTGTGCGCAAAAACAGATTGGAACGAACCCGCGTTAAGCTTGCGTGCATACGGCATGGTTGGAGGATTCTATGAAAAAATGCAAACAAATCGCCTCGACGGCGCTGAAGATCCTGATCCCGATCGCGATCTTTGTCGTGGTGATCCTCAACTTTGACAGGCTCAAGAATCTCGACGTCGGCGCAATCGTCGCTGCGGCGCCGTCCGTTTGGGCGGCATATGCGATCGTGCTGGGCATCTATGCGCTCAAGGCCGTCCTGTTCGTGATTCCCGCGTCCATGATCTACCTTTCCGTCGGCATGGCGTTTCCCGTCCCGGTCGCCGTCGCGCTCAACTGCGTCGGCATTGCGCTGGAGATCACGATCTCATACCTTCTGGGGCGCTTTCTCGGCGGCGACAAGGTGGACAAGCTCCTGCGCGGCAAAAAGGGCTATGACAAGCTCGAAAAGTTCAAAAGCAAAGGGCGTTTCGCGTTCGTGTTTCTGCTGCGCTTTTCGTCGTTCCCGATCGACTTCGGCTCGCTGTTTTTCGGCGCGTCCGGCTTTGCGTTCCCGTCGTATTTCCTTATGTCGCTGTGCGGTATCCTGCCGCGCGTGATCGTGATGACGATCGTGGGCGAGGTGATCCCGATGCGGTATATGCTGATCGCCGTGCTGGTCGCCGTACCGGCCGTGCTGATTTATTTCGCCGTGAGCGCCGTCCGCAAAAAGAAGCAGGGAACGCCTGCCGAAGCGGGCGTTCAGACGAGCGGCGATGACCGCAGCGATCCCGAATAAAGCAGCGCGAGACTGCCGAGCGCCGGATCGAGCGGCTCGAACGACGTGTCTTTTGAAACCAGGCCCGCAAGCAGTGCCGCCGTCAGGTCGTCCGTGTGCGCGATCGTGATACGGCGGCTTTTGTCTGCCGTTTTGCGCCAGATCTCCGCCATGCGGCGCAGCGCCGTTTTCTCGTCCTGTGCCTTGCGGCAGGGGATGCGGCCGCCGTTTTCCGTCAGCGTTTCGACGAGCCACGCGCCGTCCGCGTCGCGCGAGAGCAGCAGCACGCACAGCCGCGGCGTCTGCGCCATCTTTTCCGAGATTCGTTCTTTTGTCCACATACGCATTCCTCCGATACGCAGAGTATGTATCGGAGCTTCTTTTTTTATAAGTTTTTTGATATTTTTTGTATTTTACTCTTGAACAAGCAGCTAAAATCTGTCATAATACAAAATGGTACCCTGTAATAATAGGGTTCGTATCGCTAAAAAAGTAACGGAGTTGTGAAAAGTGGACGACAATCAGAGATTAGCTGCGCTTTTGTTCCCGGACGTGACCGAAACGGTCGACGATCTGGAGCGGCGTTTTCCGCCGCGCGATCTGCCCGAGGGCGCCAAGGTCACGCGTTTCGCGCCCAGTCCGACCGGCTTTCTGCACATCGGCGGACTGTTTTCCGCGTTCGTCAGCGTGCTGGCGGCGAAGTCCTCCGGCGGACGGTGTTTTCTGCGCATTGAGGATACAGACAAAAAACGCGAGATCGAGGACGGCGTGTCCGGCATCATCGAGGGCTTCCGCGCGTTCGGCATCGCGTTCGACGAGGGCGTGACGGGCTTTGACAGCGAGAGCGGCGACTACGGCCCTTACGTCCAGAGCCGCCGGGCGGATATCTACCACGTCGTGGCGAAAAAGCTCGTCGAGGAAGGACTTGCCTACCCGTGCTTCTGCACCGAGGAGGAGCTGACGGCGCTGCGCGAAAAGCAGGAAGCCGCCGGCACGAACATCAAGGGCTACTTCGGCGAATGGGCGGCCTGCCGCAATCTTTCGTTCGCGGAACAGGAAGCGAAGATCAAAAGCGGCGCGCCGTACGTGCTGCGCCTGCGCTCGACGGGCGACGAAAGCCGCAAATTCACCTTCGACGACCAGATCCGCGGCAAGATCGAAATGCCCGAAAACATCACCGACGCCGTGCTGCTGAAGACGGACGGCATCCCGACCTACCACTTCGCCCATGCGTGCGACGACCACTTCATGCGCGTCACGCACGTCATCCGCGGCGACGAGTGGATCGCGTCGGTCCCGCTGCACATCGCGCTGTTCCGCGCGTGCGGCTTCCGTCCCGTCAAGTACGCGCACGTCGCGCCCGTGATGAAGGAGGAGAACGGCGGCAAGCGCAAGCTCTCCAAGCGCAAGGACCCCGAAGCGGCCGTGAGCTATTTCGTCGAGGAGGGCTTCCCGAAGGAGGCTGTTCTGGAATATCTGCTGACGCTCATCAACTCGAACTTCGAGGACTGGCGCCGCGCGAATCCGGACGGCGCGCTCTTTGATTTCCCGTTCTCGTTCAAAAAGATGAGCCAGAGCGGCGCGCTGTTCGACCTCGTCAAGCTGCGCGACGTGAGCAAAAACGTGATCTCCCGCATGGACGGCGAGACGGTCACGCGGTACACGCTCGAATGGGCGAAGCAGTTCGATCCCGATTTTTATGCGATCTGCGAAAAGGACGCCGATTACGTCAGACGCGTTCTCTCCATCGACCGCGGCACGGCGAAGCCGCGCAAGGATATCGCCGTCTGGTCGGAGGTCAGGGACAGCGTATCGTATCTGTTCGACGATTTGTACACGCCGGACTACGCGCTGCCGGAAAATCTTTCGCCCGCGGACGCGGCACAGATCCTGCGCGCGTACGCTGCCGCTTTCGACGCGGCGGACGACAAGGACGCGTGGTTCCAGCGCATCAAGGCTCTGTGCGAGCCGCTCGGCTACACGCCCAACGTCAAGGAGTATAAAAAGAACCCCGAGGCGTTCCGCGGCCACGTGGGCGACGTGTCCACGGTCATCCGCGTCGCGGTCACCGGACGGCGCAACACGCCCGATCTGCATGCGATCATGAGCGTGCTGGGCGAGGGCAAGGTGCGCGCGCGTCTGGCGGACGCGATCGCGTACTACGAGAAATAAAGGAGAAAAAACATGGACGAGATCAAAACGCCATCCAATTTCATATACGACTTTATCGACGAGGATCTGGCGGCGGGCGTCAATACCCGCATCCAAACGCGTTTCCCGCCGGAACCGAACGGCTATCTGCACATCGGTCACGCCAAGGCGATCTGCATCGACTTTCTGACGGCGGAGAAGTACGGCGGCGAGTGCAATCTGCGTCTCGACGACACGAACCCGTCCAAGGAGGACGTGGAATACGTCGACGCCATCCAGGAGGATATCCGCTGGCTGGGTTTCCAGTGGAAGGACTGCCTGTACGCGTCGAGCTACTTTGACTTCATCTACGACTGCGCGATCAAGCTGATCGAAAAAGGCAAGGCGTACGTGTGCGACCTGTCGCAGGAGGAGATCCGCGCATACCGCGGCACGCTGACCGAACCGGGCAAAAACAGCCCCTACCGCGACCGCAGCATCGAGGAGAACCTCGATCTGTTCCGCCGCATGACGGCGGGCGAGTTCCCTGACGGCAGCAAGGTGCTGCGCGCCAAGATCGACATGGCGTCGCCCAACATCAACATGCGCGACCCGGTCATCTACCGTATTGCGCACGTCCATCATCACCAGACGGGCGACAAGTGGTGCGTCTATCCGATGTACGACTTTGCGCATCCGCTTTCCGACGCGCGCGAGGGCGTGACGTACTCGCTGTGCTCGCTGGAATTTGAAAACCACCGCCCGCTCTACAACTGGTTCATCGAGCAGATCGGCTTCAAGGAGCCGCCGCGCCAGATCGAGTTTGCGCGGCTGAATCTGAACTACTGCGTCACCAGCAAGAGAAAGTGTCTCGAAATGGTCGAACGCGGCATCGTCAGCGGCTGGGACGACCCGCGCATGGTCACGCTGTGCGGCATCCGCCGCCGCGGCTATCCCGCCAAGGCCGTGCGCGACTTCATCGAGCGCGTCGGCGTGTCCAAGGCGTACAGCGTCGTGGACTACGGCCTTCTCGAAGCCTGCGCACGCGACGTGCTCGGTGACACCGCGCCGCGCGCGATGGCGGTGCTGCGGCCGCTTCGGGTCATCGTCGACAACTATC
>CADAGA010000076.1:5803-14098 GCA_902787275.1 Oscillospiraceae bacterium
GACACCGCGCCGCGCGCGATGGCGGTGCTGCGGCCTTTAAAGGTCATCGTCGACAACTATCCCGAGGGACAGACCGAGACGATCACCGTCGAGAACCATCCCGACCATCCCGAAATGGGCACGCGCGAGGTGACGTTCTCGCGCGAGCTGTACGTCGAGCAGGATGACTTCATGGCGGAACCGGTCAAGAAATACTTCCGCCTGTTCCCGGGCAACGAGGTGCGGCTCAAGGGCGCGTACTTCGTGCGCTGCACCGGATACGAGACGGACGACGAGGGCAACGTGACGTGCCTGCACTGCACCTACGATCCCGAGACCAAGGGCGGCAACGCGCCCGACGGCCGCAAGGTCAAGGGCACGCTGCACTGGGTCAGCGCCGCCGACTGCGTCCGCGCGCAGGTGCGTCTGTACGACCGGCTGTTCAACGTGGAGGACCCGGGCGACGACTACGAAGCGCACTTCAATCCCGAATCGCTCGTGGTGCTCGAGGACTGCGTGCTCGAGGGCAGCCTGCGCGGCATTCAGGCCGGCGACACGTTCCAGTTCATGCGCCAGGGCTACTTCTGCGCCGACAAGGACAGCACGCCGGAGCACGTCATCCTCAATCGTACCGTCGCGCTCAATTCCTCGTGGAAATAATGCGGAGGGATCGACATGATTTACAAGATCGTTTATAAGACCGTCGTCGTGCTTCTGGCGCTGAGCGTGATCCCCATTGCGATCTTCACACCCATGTTCCAGATCGTGGGACAGGTGACGATCAGCGACACCTACGTGGGCGAGCACGTGAGCTTTTACGACGTGTACAAGCTGTTTTTCAGCAAAGAATCGACGTTTGAAGGCTTCAAGGATTATGAAATGACCGACGAGGTGCGCTCGACCATGCCGTGGCTCATCACGTCCGGCTCTTTCCTCGGCGCAGCGCTGCTGCTGGGGATCGCGGCCGCAGTCGTCGCACTCGCGTGCCGCAAAAAGATGCCGGTATTCTGCATCTCTGCCGCGGGCTGTATTGCGGTATTCGGGCTGTTCCGTTCGTTCAAGGCGTTCGCTTCGCCGTATCTCGACGGCACGATCAACGTCGGAAAGTTCGGCTTTATGGAGGAAGGCATCATCGAATCCCTTCTGACCGCGGTCGTCAAGCTCGTGACGCTGCAGATCTCCTCCGCCGGCTTTTTGATATTCGGCGCGTTTGCGGCGATCTTTCTGTGGACCGGCGCGTTCCTGCTTGTGGAGTGGGGCGAGACGGACGGAAAGAAAGCGGTCAGAAAATAAGGTTTGTCCGGGAAAGGATGGGACATACTAATGTGTAAAAAAACGATTGCGCTGTTCTGCGTATTTCTCGTGGTGCTCGCGGGATTTGCCGCCTGCAAAAAGCGTTCGCCGTACGGCGCGCTCATCGTTGACCAGCAGGGCATGGAGCACGTCATCATGACCGACGCAAATGGCGTGACGGTCATCGACGAAAACGGCAACCTGGTCGAGGTCATGACGAACAGCGCCGATAAAAAACCGATCGCCGCTCCGACCGAAAACGGCACCGTTTCTCCCGCGCAGGACGGCAGCTACGAGACGCACACCGTCACGTTCCCCGGCGTCGTGGAAAACGGGGAAACGGTCGAGGACGCGTTCTGCAGCGTGACGCTGCCGGAGGGCTGGGAGCAGATCGGCAACAACTATCTGATCCTGCACCACGTCGAAACCGACGCGAAAGTGATGCTGTACACGGATATCGGCGGTACGGCGACCGGCGCGATCCGCAAGCTGACCGAGGAGGTCGAGGCGCTCGATCCGCAGGGCGGCTATACCCAGTCCGACGTGGATATCGGCGGCATCACGGCGACGCGCACGCAGTACGAGCTCGGTGAAATGACGATCACCGTGTATCTGCTCGTGACCGGCAACGGCAAGGTCTGCCGCATCAACTGCACGGTCGCAACAGCCAAGCGCGACGCGGCAAACGTCGAGTCGCTCGTGCAGCAGATCCGTTTCAAATAATATTCCGTTAGGAGTGCAATACAATGCTGTTTTCACAGGATATCGGCATCGATCTCGGCACTGCGAACACGCTCGTGTTCGTCAAGGGAAAGGGCATCGTGATCCGCGAACCGTCCGTCGTGGCGGTCGACCAGCGCAGCAATCCGCCCAAGGTGGTCGCCGTCGGCTCCGAAGCCAAGGAAATGATCGGCCGCACGCCCGGTTCCATCACGGCGGTGCGTCCGCTGAAGGACGGCGTGATCGCCGATTTCGAGATCACCGCCGAGATGCTCAAGGCGTTCATCCGGCGCGCCGTCAGCGCGTCGCCGTTCAGCCGCGCGCGCGTGATGATCTGCATCCCGTCCGGCGTGACGGAGGTGGAGCGTCGCGCGGTCTATGACGCGGCCAAGAGCGCCGGCGCGAAGTTCATCAGCCTGATCGAGGAACCCATGGCGGCGGCGATCGGCGCGGGTCTGCCTGTCGGAGACGCGACGGGCAGCATGGTCGTGGACATCGGCGGCGGCACGGCGGAGGTCGCCGTGATCTCGCTGGGCGACATCGTGACGTCGCGTTCCATCCGCGTGGCGGGCAACACGTTCGACGAGGCGATCATCGCCTATATCAAAAAGAAATACAACCTGCTCGTGGGCGACCGCACCGCCGAGGAGATCAAGGTCAAGATCGGCTCCGCGTACCCCTACGACGGCGAGGGCGCCATGCACATCAAGGGACGCAATCTCATGGACGGTCTGCCCAAGCACGTGGAGATCACCTCCGAGGAGGTGCGCGAGGCGCTGGCGGACTGCGTGGATTCGATCGTCGAATCGGTCAAGTTGACGCTCGAAAAGACGCCGCCGGAGCTTGCGAGCGATATCATCGACCACGGCATCATGCTCACCGGCGGCGGCGCGCTGCTGCGCGGGCTTGACAAGCTGATCGCCGAGGAGACGCGCATCCCTGTCGTCGTGGCGGAAAAGCCGCTCGACTGTGTGGTGGACGGCACGGGCATCTGTCTCGAAAGCAGCTCGCTCGCCAAATTCGGCAGCAAAAGGTAACGCGCCATGAAAGAGTTTTTCAAAAGCTACACGTTCAAGGCGTTTCTGGCGGTCCTTGCCGTGCTGCTGTGCGGCTCGATCCTGGCCGCGCTGACGACGGAGAAGGAGTCTCCGTTCACGTCCGCCGTGAACTTCGTTTTTACGCCGGTCAACCGCGCCGCGGCCAAGACGGCCGAGGGGCTTGGCAGGCTGCGTCTGCACTTCCGTTCCGCCGCGTACTACGAGCGGCAGGTGGAGGAGCTCAAGGGAAAGCTCGCCGAGAGCCGGGAAAAGGTCGTGGACTACGAACAGCTGCAGCAGAAGGTGGAGCTGTACGAGAAGTTCCTGGAGATTAAGCAGGAGCACCCCGACTACAAATTCCAGCCGGCGTCCGTCATCTCGACCGACGCGTCCGATCTTTACGGCACGCTGACGCTCGGCCGCGGCTCGCTGCACGACGTGCACGTCAACGATCCCGTGATCTTTGAAAAGTATCTGGTCGGCGTGGTGACGGCGGTCAGCCCGACCCAGTGCACGGTCAGCACGCTGCTGAATCCGTCTGTATTCGTCAGCGCGTACGAGATCCGCACGCGCGAGGCCGGCTACGTCGAAACGACCGCGTCGCTCGCGGACAACGGACTCGTGCGGCTTGCGGGCGCGACGCGCACGACGGCCATGTCGACCGGCGGCATCGTCTGCACCAGCGGTACGGGCGGCATCTTCCCGAAGGATCTGCTGATCGGCGAGGTGACCGAGATCACCGACGCGACGGAGAATATTTCGTCCTATGCCGTCGTGCAGCCGTACGTCGACTTTGACAATCTGATCGACGTGTTCATCATTACCGAATTTACCCGTTGAGGACTGCCCATGTTTGCGAAACAGGAGTTTGACAACAAGAACGTCTACATACGCCGCCTGTGTCTGGCGGCGGGGCTGCTCGTCGTGACGCTGCTGCAGAACACGGCGGGCTTTCTGCCGTCGTTCTTCGGCATCCGTGCCATGCCGCTGATCCCGGCGGTCGTCTGCGTCGCGATGTTCGAGCGCGAGCTGCCGGGCATGTTCTTCGGCGTGTTCGCGGGACTTCTGTGGGACTGTTCCTCGCCGAACGGCGGCAACTTCCACGCCGCCGTGCTGACCGTGATCGCGTTCACCTGCGGCGCGCTCATCACGCACGTCATGCGCAACAACTTCCTGACGGCGCTGCTGCTGTGCGCCGGCGCTCTGTTCGTGCACGAGAGCTGCTGCTTCGTCAGGGATATGGTGATCGGCGGCAATCTCGACGCCGCTTATAAGATCCTGACGTTTTATATCCCGTCCGCGATCTATTCGCTTCTCTTCGCCCTGCCGATCTATTTTCTGGTGCGTGCGGTCGAGAAGAAGTTCCCGGAACGGTAAAGGAGGCGTGAGCAGATGCCATGTTATATCCTCTGTGCCGTCGGCGCCGTGCTGCTCGTCTGGTACATACGTGAAAAGATCCGGGCGCGTTCGCTGAAGGCGGTGTTCGTCAAGTCCGCCGTTTCCTTGCTGTTTCTGGCGGTCGGCGCATGCGGATGGTATCTGTCGGCGCGTTCCGGCAGCCTTCCGGCGACGGGCATTTTCGTTCTGATCGGCCTTTTGTGCGGTCTGCTGGGCGATATCTGGCTCGATCTCAAATTCGTCTTTCCGCAGCAGGACGATGCCTTTACCTACATGGGAATGGGCGTGTTCGGCGTCGGACATATCCTCTATATCATCGGCCTTTTGCTGCGGTATTATCCCGAGGGCAGGCCGCTTTACGTGATCGTGCCGATCGCGCTTGCGGTCATCGCGAGCGCAGGCAATCTGCTGCTGGAAAAGCCGATGCGTCTGCGGTACGGCAAAATGAAACCGCTCGTGTTCACGTACGGCGTGCTGCTCTTTTCCGCGTTGGCGATCACCGGCAGTCTGGCGATCTCCTGCGGCTGGCACGAGACGGCGCTGAATCTGTTCTTTGCGGGGCTGATCCTGTTCGCGGTGTCCGACGTGATCCTGAGCGGGACGTATTGGGGCGAGGGCAAGGACCGTCCGGTCGACCTCGCGCTCAATTATCTGACGTATTATCCGGCGCAGTATCTGATCGCCGTTTCGCTGCTGTTTATGTAAGCAAAAAAGATTTTCAGAAAAGAGGTGTGCAGAGTGAATCAGATCGAAAACAAAGGCAGGATCATCACGATGAGCGTGATCTTCGGCCTCATTCTCCTGCTGTTTTTCTGCACGCTTTTCAAGATCCAGATCATCGACGCGAAGGAGTACGCGGCGGCGGGCTCCGTATCCTCGCGCACGTCCGTCATTCCGGCGACGCGCGGCGAGATCCTCGACCGCAACGGCAACCCCCTCGTGACCAACCGGCAGGGGAATTCCGTCGTATTCGAGGCGTCCGGATTCCCGACGAAGAACGCCGAGCGCAACGCGCTGATCTACAGTCTGATCCGGCTGTTTGAGATCAACAAGGAGGAGTGGACCGACAATCTGCCGATCCTTCTGAACGAGCGCGGCGTGTACGTGTTCGAGGAGGACAGAGAATACGACATCGCCGTCATGAAGAGTCGGGATATGCTCAATCTCAACGACTACGCGACGGCGCAGAACTGCATGGACGCGCTGATCGACATGTTCGATCTTGAGGAGTACAACCCGTCCGACGCGCGCAAGATCGCGTCCGTGCGATATGAGATGAAGCGGCTCGCGTTTTCCGTGAGCTATCCGTATACGTTTGCCGAGGACGTGTCCACGAAGCTCGTCGCCAAGATCATGGAAAACAGCGCGTATTACCGCGGCGTGACGGCGGAGATCGTCTCCTACCGCGAGTATGCCGACGGCACGATCGCACCGCACATTCTGGGCGTGGTCGGCGCCATCAGCGCCGAGGAATATGCCGCGCGCAAGGACGACGGCTACGGCATGAACGACGTGATCGGCAAGAGCGGCCTGGAAAGCGCCGAGGAGAGCTACCTCAAGGGCACGGACGGCACGCGGCTGGTGACCACCAACGCCGACGGCAGCAAGACCGCGACGGTCATGACGCCGCCGCGGCAGGGCAACACGATCATCACCACGCTCGACTCGAACCTGCAGAAGGTCGTGCAGGACTCCCTGGCGAAAACGCTCAATTCCATTTCCAAACCCATCCCGTCCGCGGGCGCGGCGCTGGTGATCAAAGTCAGTACCGGCGAGGTGCTCGCGAGCGCGACGTACCCGTCCTACGACAACAGCACGTATACCGAGGACTACGAGAAGCTCGCCGCCGACAGGGACGGCAACCCGCTTTATAACCGCGCGCTGCTGAGTACGTATGAGCCCGGTTCTACGATC
The DNA here is from genome assembly GCA_902787275.1 of Oscillospiraceae bacterium. Classification (GTDB taxonomy): domain Bacteria; phylum Bacillota; class Clostridia; order Oscillospirales; family Acutalibacteraceae; genus UBA1425. The sequence goes on from CADAGA010000076.1 coordinate 12,145, forward strand.
AAAATGTCCGTTGCGCTCGCCGCGCTCGAGGAGGGCGTGATCGACGAGGATACGCGCGTGTTCTGCAACGGGACGTACACCTACCTCGGACAGAAGTTCAAGTGCGAACAGGCGCACACCACCGCCTATCAGAACGTCATCACCGCGCTGTGCGAGTCGTGCAACTCGTTCTTCTACGACTGCGGTAAAAATCTCGGCTACGCCAAGATCAACGAATACCGCACGATGCTCGGTCTTGCGCAAAAGACGGGCGTCGAGCTGAGCGAGTCCATCGGCGCGATGGACAGCCCGGAATACAGAGCGTCGCTCAACCAGCCGTGGTACGCAGGCTACAACATCCAGACGGCGATCGGACAGGGCAACCTGTTCACGCCCATCCAGCTGGCGAACTACTGCGCGATCATTGCCAACGGCGGTACGCGCTACCGGCTGCATATCATCAAATCCGTCAAGAGCTACGATTACACCGAAACGGTGCTGGAGAACGTGCCGGAGGTGCTGGGCAAGACCGGCTTCCGCGCCGAGAACATGGAGCTCGTCAAGCGCGGTATGTACCGCTTCTGCAAGATCGGTTACGGCGCGAAGTACTTCCGCGAGCTGCCCGTCGACGTTGCCGGCAAGACCGGTACGTCGCAGGCGATCTGGACCGGTTCCGACGGCAGACGCGTCAAGATCAACAACGCCTTCTTCGTGTCCTTTGCGCCGTTTGACGATCCGGAGATCGCGCTGTGCATCGTGGGCGAGGGCGTTTCGGCGTCCACGTCGCTGCTGCCGATCGCCGTGGATATCTACAATTACTACTTCTCCGCCGAAGGCGCAGTCGGCAACGCGCCCGCGGAGAACAAACTGATCGGATAAGGAGTCGCTTATGGCACAGAAAATCGTGATCGCATCCGGAAAGGGCGGCGTCGGCAAATCCTCGCTGACGGTCGGCCTTTGCCGTGCGCTGCACGCGCGCGGACGCCGCGTGCTGGCGGTGGACTGCGACCTGGGACTGCGCAGCCTCGATCTGCTGTTTCAGGCGGGCGACGCGCTCGTCTGCGATTGGGGCGACGTGGTGCGCGGCACGTGCGATCCGGTGCGCGCGTGCGTCGACGCGGGAGGGATCTCCCTGCTGGCGGCGCCGCTTTCGGAGAGCGCGGATTTCACGCCGGAACGCATGCGCGGGATGATCGCGCAGTATGACGACGCGTTCGATTATATCCTGATCGACGCGCCCGCGGGCGTGGTCGGCGAGTTCGCGCTGGCGGCGGCCATGGCGGATCGCGCGCTCGTGGTCGCAACGGCGGACGGCGTTTGCCTGCGCAGTGCGGGACGCGCGGCGGAGACGCTGCGGGAGCTGGGCGTTGCTGACCGGCGGCTCGTGCTCAACCGTTTCCACCGTGCCGCCGTGGAACACAGCTTTCTTGTCAACGTGGACGACGCGATCGACCGCGTCGGCGTGCAGCTCATCGGCGTCGTGCCCGAGGACCCCGAGGTCACGTTCCGCCTGCCGAAGGGCGAGGGGCTGCCGAAAAAAAGTCCCGCAAAGCTCGCATGGGAACGCATCGCCGCCCGTCTTGACGGAGAAAACGTCCCCCTGCGCCTTCGTTCGTTTTAAATTTGATTGAAATAGAAAGGAAGTCTACTCATGAACAAACCCGTATTGATCGAAACCTCGGCGCGTCACCTGCACGTGACGCAGGAAGTGCTCGAAACGCTGTTCGGCAAGGGCTACAAACTCACGCCGAAAAAGGATCTTTCACAGCCCGGCCAGTTCGCCTGCGAGGAACGCGTGCAGGTCATCGGCCCGAAAAAGAGCTTCCCCGCCGTTTCCATCCTCGGCCCCGTCCGCCCCGAAACGCAGGTGGAGCTGTCCGCATCGGACGCGCGCAGCATCGGCGTTCCGATCTTCGTGCGTGAGAGCGGCGACGTCGCAGGTACCGCGCCGTGCAAGCTGATCGGACCCGCGGGC
>CADAGA010000077.1 GCA_902787275.1 Oscillospiraceae bacterium
GACCGCATCACGGTCGGCGTGCGCAGAAGTCTTGTGATGGCGTTCGTCTATGCGGCCGTTTCGATGCTTCTGAACTTCTTCTGCGCCAAATACATGCTTCTGCTGTTCGTCAAATCGACGGAAACCGCCGTCTTGTCGCTCGGCGTCCGCTTCCTGCACACGGCAATGTGGTTCTATCCGATCCTCGTGCTTATATTCGTGCTGCGCAACGCGCTGCAGGGCATGGGATTCAGCGTACATGCCATGATCGCAGGCGCGTTTGAGCTTGTGGCACGCGGTGTGATGGGATACGCGTTCGTGCGGCGGTTCGGCTTTTCCGCAGCATGCTTCGCCAATCCGATCGCATGGATCGCCGCCGACGTTTTCCTGATTCCCATGTACGTATACGTGATGCGCAGGTTCAAAACCGACGCAGGTTTTCTGCGGCTTCGCATGAAAAAAGCGTTTGAATGAAAACGAAGGAGAAATAACATGAAACAGATATTAGACGCTCTTTCCGCTACCCTTCCTGCGCCGCGTTTGGCGGATTATGACTGCAACAATGCCGCGCTGCTGCGCGTGATCGAAGGCGCCACAACGCAGGATTTCGACAAAGCGCTCCGTGCAGCGTCCGACGCCGGATTTCAACCCTTTGCCGAAAACCGGCTGGAAGATAACCTCTACGCGACGTTCCTGCGCGACGACGCGCTTGCACATATCTATTACTGTCCTTCGGAGAATACGCTGCGTTTGATCGCCGACCCGAACACAGCGCCGTTCGATCCGCAACCGACGCCGTACGTCCGTCGATGCGGCACCAAACTCTGGATGTTCGAGACGGATCATTCCTTCATCGACTGCGGCATGTGCTTCCTCCTGCAAAACGCGGACGGCAGTTTCTTTCTCATCGACAGCGGACACTATCTGCAGCCGAACGATCACAGGCGCATTTACCGTTTTCTGCGCGAGCGTACGCCGGTCGGTGAAAAAGTCGTGATCGCCGGCTGGTTCTTCAGCCATGCACACGACGACCACGTCTGCCAGTTCATGGAATTTCTCAAGGACGGCTATGCGGACGTTGTCATTGAAAAGCTGTATTACAACATGATCTGCCCTTACGGCCGTGACAGTCATTTCTGGAAGGAAAGCAACAAAAAGATCGCACTGGACTTTGAAAAAGCTGCGAAGGGCAGCGGCATCCCCATCGTCAAGCTGCACTCCGGCCAGCGCTTCTACGTGCGCAACCTGCAGATCGACGTGCTTTGCACGCACGAGGACGTCTACCCGAACGACTTTGAAAACTACAACGACTCGTCCACCGTCCTGATGATCGAAGCGGACGGTTGCCGCATGAGCTTCCCGGGAGACGCCGGACAATACGAGAGCGACGTGCTGACCGCACGCTTTACCCATGAAACGCTGCAGTGTGACGTTATGCAGATGGCGCATCACGGGCACTTCGGCACGTCAGCGGAGTATTACCGCACGTCAGGCGCAAAGGTGCTGCTCGTCCCGAATACGCAGATCAAATTCGACGAAGAGATCCCGAGATACGAAGCGAACCGCGTTGCGATCGATCTTGCCGACGAGTACCAAATTTCCTCCAACGGCACCGTGGAAGTACCGATCCCGTACGTTCCGGGAACGTTGAAGGTGCATCCGGACGAGACGTTTGAAAACTTTGACCGGATCCAAGCGCTTTGGGGCTACACCTACACGGACGAATACAAGCAGGCGCTGTTTGACGAGTATCTGCGCCGCAGCGGACTGCCGCCGATGGAAGAGATCGATCCGTAATATAACAAGGACTGCCGCGAACAGCAGCAGTCCTTATATCATACAAATGCGTTATTCCAGATAATCCACGACCGTCACTTCCCGGTCGTCGCGGATGTACACGCGCGGCACACGGCGCGTAAAGCTGCAAAGCAGCTCGTAGCTGATGCTGTCGGACGCTTCGGCGACCGCGTCGACGGAAAGCTCGGCGTCACCGTCCCGACCGATCAGCGTTACGATATCTCCCTCGACCACGTTCGGGATCTGCGTCACGTCCACCATCAGAAGGTCCATGCACACACGCCCGATGATCGGCGCATACTGTCCGTGCAGGATCACGCGTCCGCGGTTCGACAGACACCACGGATAACCGTCCGCATAGCCGACCGGTATCGTCGCAACGACGGTCGGTTTCTGCGTCACGTACGTTCCGCCGTACCCGATAAAGCGGCCGGCTTCAAGCGTCTTGACGTGGAACACCTGCGATTTCCATTGCAGCGCCGGATGCAGATCGAGCGTCGTCTCCATGTCGCGGCTCGGAAGCACGCCGTATGTAATGATGCCGGAACGCACCATGTTGTAGCTTTTATCCAGATTCAGAATCCCCGCAGAATTACTCATATGTCGAATCGGGATATCGACGCCGCGTTTTTCAAGCATCTGCATAAATGTATCGAATTTCTTCTGCTGTTCGATCGCACTGCCGCTGTCGGGATCGTCCGATGCAAAATAGTGACTGAAAATCCCTTCTGCACGGATCGACGGCAAGCGCGTAATCCTGCGGATGACGTCCGCGCTGTTTTCGCTCACCTGAAAGCCAATACGGCTCATGCCGGTATCGACCGCAAAATGAAACAGCGCCGTCTTTCCCTGCCGCACGGCTTCACGCGACAGCATCTCCGCCTGTTCCATCGTAAAGATCGTGGGACGGATATCGTATTCGACTGCGTGCGTGAAGTCAAATTTATCCGTATAGCCCAGAACGAGGATCGGCGTGGAAATACCTGCCTTACAAAGCTCGACGCCCTCCGCGACACTCGCAACACCGAAAAAGTCGCAGAGATTGCGCAGCGCTTTCGCCACCTCGACCGCACCGTGACCGTAAGCGTCCGCTTTGATGACAACGAGAAGTTTGACGTCCTGCGGGATCTTTTTCCGCACGCAGGCGACGTTATGACAGATCGCGCTCAGGTCGATCTGCGCCCAGGTTCTGCCGTAATTCATACCGCACTCTCTTTCATGCCGTTTCATTTCTTCTTTCTATTATATCCCGTTTGCGCCGTTTCGTCAATCCTTTCCGTTCGCTTTTACGCAAATCACAAAAAGATTTCAAAAAAGTATTGACATTCCCATGCAATGTGTTATAATAAATGAGCAGTTTGAGCTGCACAGATATCGCGGAGTGGAGCAGTTGGTAGCTCGACGGGCTCATAACCCGTAGGTCGTAGGTTCAAGTCCTTCCTCCGCAACCATGAAACAAGCGTCTTTTGTATACCAAAAGGCGCTTGATTCCATAATTGGGGGATTTTGCATGGCAAGCGGCAATTCGTTCATCCAGAAGCATCAGGAGCTTTGGAAGTTCATCAAATTCACGTTTACCGGTCTTAGCACGACGCTGCTTTACTACGCCGTTTATTATTTGCTCTATTACGTTGTGTTCAAATCACTGAATAACGTCCCCGTGACGGACAACGCCGTCCTGTCCTTTCTCGGCATCCAGTACAAGGGAGACATGTACGAGTTCTTTATCGCATCACTCATCAGCTATATCGCATCGTACATCATGAACCGCAAGATGACTTTCAAAGCGGATTCCAATATCCTGCTGTCCACGATCCTATACGTCATCATGGTTCTGGTAACGGTCGCTTTCAGCACGTGGTTCGGCGCGTTCATGATGAGCTGGGTGCGCAGCAACGATCACGAAAACTTCTTCGTTGTGACGCTGGTCAATCTGGTCGTCATCCTCGTTCCGTTCCTATGGACTTACCCCCTGCAGCGGTTCGTCATTCACCTGAAAAAGAAAGACCCCGCACAAGAAACCGAATAAGAAAAAAGCGGTGACTTCGGTCATCGCTTTTTTGTTTGATCATCGGGAAAGGCGAACTGTTTTTCCGGCTCCGAATGATACGGTATACGCTTCGTCACGAAGACGCGGCGGATAGTCCGTTGTCAGGATCTGCGCCGCGCTTTCCATGGCCTGTTCCCGTCTTTCGTCCGAATAGACCGGATGCTCATCCACACGCGTGCGCATGACGAAATGATGCGCCTTCAGAGAATCCTGCAGCGAAAGAATCGTCACCGGATCGTTAAAAGCGAGAAAGCATGCGTTCAGGAGGCTGCTGTCCACGTGCAGCGGGAACATCGCCTGCGTGCGGAACGACTCGTCCTGCGCCATATACGCGTTCAGGATCTCCCCTTGCTCCGACCAGTCGTAATGGAACAAAACGAGCACTTTGCCGAGCATATCCCGAACCTTGCACCAATCGTCCGCGCGCCGCATTTCCGAGAAATTCTCATGCTCCCGCAGCATATCGGCGGGGGTAAAGAGTTTGTCGCCGAGCGATTCGCGCAGCACGACGTCCAGCGCGTTCGCGTATTCAAGATTAAAAAATCGAAGGCTCGCCATCGGTACGAATTTCACCTTAGGCTCCAGGATCAAGGTGATCGGCAGATGATCCGGATTGTTGTCCGACCAAAGTGCGATCTCCCGCAGCGCAAGCGACAGATCATAAGCGTTCGTCGTCATATCGATCACGGGACTGTGCATACACAAAAACCGCGTTTGACCAAACGCGCGCGACGCTTCCACGTCCAGCTCCATGCTGCGGATACCGACGTTCAGCTGATCGGTCAGCGTCTCCTGATCCAGCGTTCCGGAACCCGGCTGAATCAGATCCGGGATAATCTCCGACAGTGCGTTACAGGCATGCACGTAAGAAGAAACGGATCGCGTCTGATAACTGTTGTGCGTCGCGAGAAAAGCAAACGCATCGAATCGCGTGCCGTCGTCGAGAACCTTCTGTAAATCGCCGTCGAAGAAGTCCGACTCCCGCACCGGCACGATCTCACCCGCGGCATACTGCTCCTCGAGCTGTGCGATCCGCTTTTTCTGCCGCACAACGTCGGATGCGAGCGTCGAAAAGCTTTGAAACAGCAGCGGCAGCACAAGCAGCAGCACGCACAAGCCTGACCAAACCTTTTTCATCCTGCAAAGTCCTCCTTATGAAAGCACGAATACAACACGTTCCGCAGGCGCGGCTGGTAATAGCTTTCCTGCGGATTGAGCATGTGATGCGCGTAAAACGACCCGATCTCACGTTCATCATCGACCAGCACCGTCGCGCCGTAACCGTCGTGATTTTTGAACATCAGATCCTCCTTCTCGGTCCGGTTTGATTTCCGTCTTGCAAATCAGCGGCCGGCATGGTATGATACAGGAAGAAAGGGGGTCAGCGCATGCAAAGACAGCTCGGAAAAACCGGCGTCTCCCTCTCCCCGATCGGATTCGGATGCGCGAGCATCTGGGGAAACCGACTGATCTCCGACAGCGACGCGATCCGTCTGTTTGAAACGGCGTACGATCTGGGTGTAACGTATTTTGACACCGGTCACAGCTACGGCATGGCGGAGGAGCGCATCGGAAAAGCGCTCAGGCAAGGCACCGTTCCGCGCGATCGGATCGTGATCTCAACAAAATTCGGCACACGGATCGTAGACGGCAAACCGGTACACGACGTTTCTCCCGCGTGGATCCGCGAAAGCGTTCAGACCAGCCTTCGCCGCATGGGGCTCGAAACCATTGATCTATTGTCGATCCACGGCGCACGCTCGGGCGACTTTTCCGAGGAGACGTTTTTCACGCTGAACGCGCTGAAGCAGGAAGGTCTCGTGCGCTTCGTCGGCGCATCCACCAGCAACGATGCCAGTCTGATCGAGGAGATCAGCCGGCACGATTGGTTTGACTACGTGTTCCTGCGCTACAACATCCTGAACCGTGCGCTGGAGCCGCTGATCGAAACGCTCTCGGAAAAACAGATCGGCGTCATCGCCGGCGCACCGCTGGCAGAGGGGCTTTACTCCAAACGCATTTTCCACCCGCGCAGCAAAAAGGATCTCTGGTACCTCGCGCGTGCTGCGGCACATTTTCGCAGGCAGGTGCGAGAAGGCCGCAGCTACCGCTTTATAGAGCAAGCGGACGGCATGACAGGCGCGCAGATCGCGCTGCGGTACGTACTCGACAATCCGCACGTGACCAGCGCCGTCGTGGGGACGACGTCAACGGAGCATCTTCGATCCGATCTGCAGGCGCTGCAGATGACGATCCCGCCGGAAATCCTGCATAAAATACAAAGCATATAAACAAAAAGGACTGTCGGAGCGGCAGTCCTTTTTATCTTTTTATCTCGGGAGAGGCTTTTCCGCGCTGATCTTTCCGCTCTCCACGTCCTTGAAGAACGTGGAATTCGCCGGAACGACGAACCGGATCGCAGACGGCAGCAGCTCCATTGTACATTCTGTCACGACGTCACACTCGCCGTCCACGTTGACGACAGCGGGTTCCTTCGCACGGACTGTGATCTTCTTGCCGCGGACGAATTCCGTGAAGTCCCACGAAAGCTGCTCGCCGCGCTTATAGGCGCCGAGCTTTTTCAAAAGGCCGAAACGCGTAATCTCCTTGCGCACCACGATGATGTCCAGAAGTCCGTCGTTCGGCATCGCCAAAGGGCCGCCCATGTATCCGCCGCCGTACCAGCGGGAATTGCCGACGTAGCAGAAAATGACCTTTTCGGTTTTGGCGGGACCGTCGTCCACGGAGATCGTGAAGGTATTCTCGACCTTTTTCATCAGTGCCCACAGCGCGGACACCGTATACGCCATTTCACCGTTCACAAGCGGCAACTTCTTGAAATCCGCCTGCTTTTTGCAGACTTCGGCGTCCATACCCATCGAACATTCGTTGATGGCGATCTTATCACCGCATTTGATCAGATCGAGCGGGATAGCCGTTCCTTTCACCTGTGCCTCGACGTTGGCGAGCTGTTCCTTGGTACCGAACAGACGGATAAAGTCGTTGCCGGAGCCGAGCGGGATCACGGCGACCTCGACGTTTTCCGCGCCGTAAGCGCCGTTGACGACCTCGAACAGCGTTCCGTCGCCGCCGCAGGCATAGAAACGGATCTCCTCGCCGGACGACGCGCGTTCACGTACGAAGCGCTGTCCGTCGCCGCCGGATTTGGTGCAGTAAACCTCGTAGTCTACGTCGTTGGCTTTGCAGTAAGCATGGATCTCGGGGATGATCTTTTGCGCGTCTCTTCCTTTTTTGCCCGCCATGGGATTGACAACAAAAACGTGTTTCATCCTTTTCACCTCATCCTTTAAAATACATGTATAAATCACATTTGATCATACCGTTGTAAAGCTTGCGGCGTTTGTCCGCCTTCCGTCCAAACGATTTTTCAAACGTTTCGGACGGGCTGATGATGCTGTAGGACCAGCCGTGCCGCGGCACGAACACGCGTCCCATGTCTCGATACAGCTCCTCGGCGGCGGAAATATCAAGAAGCCGCTCGCCGTACGGCGGATTGCAGATCACAGTGCCGCGCTCCGTTTGCGGACGAAAGCTCCGCACGTCCGCACAACTGAATTCAATCTTGTCCGAGACGCCTGCGCGCGCGGCATTTTCACGCGCGATATCCAGCACAGACGCGTCGACGTCGGAAGCATAGCAGAAAAACGCGCAGTCGCGTTCCTCCAGATCGCGGGCACGCTCACGCTCCAGGTTCCAGACGGATGCGTCTAAATTTTCCCAGCGTTCTGCAGAAAAATGCCGGTGCAGCCCGGGTGCGACATGCATCGCCATGAGCGCTCCCTCGATCGCGATTGTTCCCGAACCGCACATCGGATCATACAGCGTATGGTATGGACGCAGGCGGGATACGGAACACAGGGCAGCCGCAAGCGTTTCCTTCAGCGGTGCGCCTGCCGCCTGCAGACGATAACCACGCTTATGAAGGCCGTAGCCGGACGTGTCGATCAAAAGGCTGACGTTGTCCTTCATGATGGAAAACTGGATCTGATGCACGGGTCCCGTCTCGGGGAACCACTCCAGCTTATACCGACTCTTCAAGCGTTCCACAACGGCTTTTTTGATGATCGCCTGACAGTCGCTGACGGAAAACAGCGCGGAATTGATCGAATATCCCTTGACCGGGAACGCGTCGTCCTGCGGGATCCAATCCTCCCAGGGCAAAGATCTCGTTCCCTGAAACAGATCCTCGAAGCTGTGTGCCGGAAACGATCCGACGAGGATCTGGATGCGCTCGGCAAAGCGGGAACAGATATTGGCGCGCGCGAGCATCGACTCGTCGCCCGTAAACAAAACGCGCCCGTTTTCCGCCTGAACGTCCTGCGCGTCCATGGCGCGCAGCTCCTCGGCAATCGGTCCCTCAAGCCCCAGCAGACAGGGGATCACAAACTGAATCATTGTTTTTCTCCGCTCTT
>CADAGA010000078.1 GCA_902787275.1 Oscillospiraceae bacterium
ACTTCTGGAGAAGCTGAACATCCGCGGTCTGCAGATCGCAAACCGCTGGTTTTCCGCCTTCCTGCTGACGAAGCCGTTTGCCGAAGTTGAAGCGGATTTCCGTGAGAACTGTGCGTTTCTGCAGGCAGTCGGCGCAAAGCGCATCGGTGTGTCCGAACAGAGCTATTCCATCCAGGGTCAGATGGAGACGCCTGTCTTCGAGAAGAAATACGTCATGAACGACGCCGAATGGGACACCTTCAACACCGGTCTTTCCAAGCTCGGCAAGATCGCTAAGGAATACGGCATCACCATGACCTTCCATCATCACATGGGCACGGTCGTGCAGACGGCAGCCGAGATCGATCGCATGATGGACGGCACCGATCCCGACAGCGTGTTCCTGCTGTTCGATTCCGGTCACCTGGCATACTGCGGCGAGGACTATATGGCCGTGCTAAAGAAATACGCCAAGCGCATCAAGCACGTGCATCTCAAGGACATCCGTCCGGAAGTCGTGGCCAAAGTCAAGGCAGAGCATCTCTCGTTCCTCAAGGGCGTGCGTCTGGGCGCGTTCACCGTCCCCGGTGACGGCTCGATCGACTTCAAGCCGATCTTCGACGTGCTGGACGACGCCGGCTATGAAGGCTGGCTGCTCGTCGAAGCCGAGCAAGATCCGGCGATCGCCAATCCGTTTGAATATGCCGTCAAGGCAAGAAAATACATCCGTGAAACCGCAAATCTGTAATGAGGTGAAGATATGGAAAACCTGAAGTATTTTACAAACAACGAATTCTTTGAGTCGAGCGCGACGGAGTTTTACGACGTGTATAACCCCAGCACGGGCGAACTGATCGCAAAATCCCCGAAGATGCCGCTCGAAGAAGTCCAGGCCGTCATCAACAACGCTGCCGAAGCGTACAAGACGTGGAGCCGCGTGCCGGTCATCAAGCGCGTGCAGATCCTCTACAAGGTGCGCGAGCTGCTTGTCGAGCACATGGACGAGCTGACCTATCTCTGCGCCAAGGAGCACGGCAAGGTCTGGAACGAAGCGCAGGGCGACATTCTCAAGGCAAAGGAAGGCACCGAGCTTGCGTGCAACCTGCCGACGCTCATGCAGGGCGATTCCCTCATGGACGCTTCCACGGGCTACGACACCGTGACCTACCGTGAGTCTCTCGGCGTGTTCGCGGGCATGGCTCCGTTTAACTTCCCTGCCATGATCCCGATGGGCTGGATGGCGCCGATGTGCATCGCGTGCGGCAACACGATCGTCCTCAAGCTCGCGGGTGCAACGCCGCTGACGAGCCTGCGGATCGCGGAGCTGTACCGTGAAGCCGGTCTGCCGGACGGCGTGCTGAACGTCATCACCTGTGACCGTCACGTCAACAAGGAGCTGCTGACCAACCCGACCATCAAGGGCGTTTCCTTCGTCGGTTCGACCTCCGTCGGTAAATACGTATACAAGACCGCTGCCGAGGCCGGCAAGCGCGTGCAGGCGCTTTGCGAAGCGAAGAACCACGCGCTCGTGCTGGAGGATGCTGCGATCGACCGTACCGCGGCCGGCATCGTCAACGCGGCATACGGCTGCGCCGGCGAACGCTGCATGGCTCTGCCCGTCGTCGTCGCGCAGGAATCCATCGCGGACGAGCTCGTCGCCAAGATCAAGGAGATCGCGTCCAAGCTCGTCATCGGTCCCGCTTATGAAAAGACCTCCAAGCTCGGTCCCGTCTACTCCGAGCGCCACAGACAGCGCGTCATCGAATGGATCAACAAGGGTCTTGAAGAGGGTGCAGAGCTGGTGCTTGACGGCCGCAACGTCACCGTTCCCGGCTATGAGAACGGCTTCTATCTCGGCCCGACGATCCTGGACAAGGTCACGCCCGAAATGACGGTCGGCACGTTCGAGATCTTCGGCCCGGTGCTCTGCATCAAGCGCGTCAAGACGTTTGAGGAAGGTCTCGCGCTCATGAACGCGAATCCGTTCGCGAACGGTTCCGTGATCTACACGCAGAACGGCTACTATGCCCGCGAGTTTACCCGCAACACCGACGGCGGCATGACCGGCATCAACGTCGGCATTCCCGTTCCGGTCGGCGTATTCCCCTTCTGCGGCCACAAGAATTCCTTCTTCAGCGATCTGCACACGCTCGGCAAGGACGGCTTCCGTTTCTTCACGGAGACCAAGAGCGTGACGACACATTGGTTCGACGAGCACGAAATGAAATCCACCAAGGTCTCCACGTGGGACGGCACCATCTGATCGAAAGGAAATTAGAATTATGATGAACGTTGGCATTATCGGCGCAGGCCGAATCGGAAAAGTACACGGCGAATCCATCATGCGTTACGTCAAGGACGCGACGGTCAAGGCGATCGCCGATCCCTTCATGAACGAGCAGACCGAGGCATGGGCAAAGGGTCTCGGCATCGAGGAGGTCTACACAGACTATCACAAGATCCTCGAGGACAAGGATATCGAAGCGGTCCTCATCTGCTCCTCCACCGACACGCATTCCTCGATCTCTCTCGAAGCGATCGCTGCGGGCAAGCACATCTTCTGCGAGAAGCCCATCGACCACGACGTGAACAAGATCCTCGAGGTCAAGAAAGCGCTTGAAAAAGCGAACATCAAGTATCAGGTCGGCTTCAACCGCCGCTTTGACCACAACTTCAAGGGCGCCAGAGCCGCCGTCGAAAATGGCAAGATCGGCACGCTGGACGTGCTGAAGATCTGCTCGCGCGATCCCGGCGCACCGCCCGTCGAATACGTGAAGGTCTCCGGCGGCATCTTCCTTGACATGACGATCCATGATTTCGATATGGTTCGCTTCATGTCCGGCGAAGAGGTCGAAGAAGTGTTCGCATACGGCGCAGTCCGCGTCGATCCCGCGATCGGCGAAGCCGGCGATATCGACACCGCCGTCATCTCCATGAAGCTGCAGAGCGGCGCGATCGCCGTGATCGACAACAGTCGCGAAGCGAGCTACGGCTACGACCAGCGCGTCGAAGCGTTCGGCCGCAAGGGTCAGGTCGCCGTTTCCAACGACACCGAATCCACCGCCGTCATCTCCGACGCTGACGGCGTGCACGCCGAAAAGCCGCTGTACTTCTTCCTGCAGAGATACATGCAGGCGTACGTGGACGAAGTGTCCGAATTCATCGACTGCATCGTCAACGACAAAGAAGTCACCGTCGGCATCGACTGCGGTCTGCAGCCCGTTCTGATCGGCCTTGCCGCAAAGTGTTCGCTCGCGGAGAACCGTCCGGTCAAGATCTCGGAGATCGCCTCGGAATACGGTCTTTGATCCTCTGGTTTCTACATGCGCGCCGTCCTCACGGACGGCGCAATCTTTGCGATCCGAAAGGAAAACAATATGGCACTGAAAACCAATTATGAATTGATGCGCGACGCGCTCGAACACCGCAAGGCTGTTCCTGCATTCAACATCGACAATCTCGAATCAGCGCTTGCCGTGGCAGAGGTTCTGCGCGAGACCGGCTCGCCCGTGATCGTGCAAACCATCCCGCGCACGCTCAATTACGGCGGCGTATCCACCTACCCCGCGCTTATGCGCGAGCTGACGGCGGACTGCGCTGCGGACTGGGCGATGCATCTCGACCATGGCAGCAGCCTTGAACTTGCCGCCAAATGTGTGAAAGCCGGCTTTACGTCCGTCATGTTCGACGGCAGTCTCCTGCCCTTCGATGAAAACGTTCGCAAAACTGCCGAAGTGACCGCGATGGCGCTTCCGCTCGGCGTTTCGGTCGAGGGTGAGCTCGGAACGATCGGCGGCAAGGAAGAGGAACGCACGTGACGTCACTTGCGATCGGCGTGGGCACGGCTCACGGCGTATACAAGGGAACGCCGCATATCCATGTGCAGCGCATCCGCGAGATCCATGCCGCGACCGACGTCCAGCTCGTTCTGCACGGCGCCTCCGGTCTGTCCGACGACGTGCTGCGCGAGTGCATTGAAGCGGGCATCTGCAAGATCAACTTCGCCACCGAGCTGCGACAGGCGTACACTGCCGGCATCCGAAAAGCGCTCGCGGCCGATCCCGACGTGTTCGATCCCAAGCTCTACATGCGCACGGCAATCGATGAGATCAAAGCAGTTCTGCGCCAAAAGATTGCCGTTTGCCGCGGAGAATAACGAGGTATACTTATGAAATATGATTCGATCATCATGGGACACATCTCCCTTGACTACAACACAGACCATCTCGACAACACGGTCGAGGTCATCGGCGGTGCTGTCACCTTCTCATCCGCCTCGGCTTACGCACTCGGACACCGCGTTGCGGCATTCACGAAAGTCGCGCCTGCCGACCGCGACCGCGTATCAGGTCTCGTGATCCCGCAGGAGGATATCTTCTGCCTGCCCGCGGATTCATCCACAGTCATGAAAAATAAGTATTTCACTGCAGACAAGGAGCGCCGCACGTGTGAAAACGTCAGCGTCGGCACGCCGTTTACTGTCGAGGATATTCCCGATCTGGATGCCGACGTGTTCCATTTCGCCGGTCTGATCTACGGAGACTTCAACAACGAAATGATCCGCAAGGCCGCTGAGCGGTATGCCGTCGCGGTCGACGTACAGACTCTGCTGCGTCACAGACGCGACGACGGCAGCATGTACTTTGAGGACTGGGCGGACAAAAAAGATATGCTCCCGTACATCCGTTTTCTCAAGACGGATGCAGCGGAAGCGGAGATCCTGACCGGTACGGACGACCGCAAAAAAGCGGCGCAGATGCTCTTTGACTGGGGTGCGAAGGAGATCCTGATTACGCACAACACCGAGGTTCTCGCGTTTGACGGCAAGGAATTCTTCACCTGCCCCATCCGCGCGCGCAATCTCAGCGGACGAACCGGACGCGGCGACACGACGTTTGCCGCGTACTACTGCGAGCGTCTGACGCAGGACGTTCCCACAGCGCTGCTGTACGCAACGGCGACCGTTTCCTATAAAATGGAGACGCCCGGACCGTTCCGCGGCACGCGCGCAGACGTCGACGCGTATATCGACGCGTTCTACCCGGACTATCGCTGACATGAACTATCCAATTGAAATCGTGCGCAGTGACCGTACGACTGTTGCGCTTGAGATCACGAAGGAGCTGACTGTGCGCATCCGAGCGCCGAAGCATGCGACGGACGCCGAGCTATACACAATTGCCGAAAAGCACGCGCAGTGGATCGAAAAGCATATGGAAATCCAAAAACGGCGGCAATCCGCGCGCACAGCGTACGATTTGACGGAAGAGGACGCAGAAGCGCTGAAAAAACTGGCACGACAAGTGATCCCGCCAAAGGTGGAATACTACGCCAAGCTCATGGGCGTCAAGCCCAAAAGCGTCAAAATCACCTCAGCGCACACGCGATTCGGCAGCTGCAGCGGTCAGAATGGGCTATGCTTTTCCTACATACTCATGCGCTATCCCGAAGAAGCGATCGACTACGTTGTCGTGCACGAGCTGGCGCACATCAAGCACCACAACCACAGCCGCTCGTTCTATGCGCTTGTCGGCAAATATCTGCCGGACTATAAGAGACGGGAAAAAATGTTGCGGGAGGATCAATACTGATATGCATTTCACACACGCTTTGTTTGACATGGACGGCACGCTTGTCGATTCCATGGGCTACTGGGACGAGGTTTGCGGAGAATACCTGCGTCAGGTCGGACTGTACTCGGAGGTTGTTTTTGAAACACTCAAGCCCATGACGCTGCCGCAAACCGCTGAGTACTTTGAGTCTGAATTCGGTATCAAGGTTCCCGTTGAAAAGATGGAAAAAGAAATGTGCCGGATCATGCTCGATCACTATGAGAACGACATAGAGGTAAAACCGGGCGTACAAGCTTTTTTGGAAGCGATGCAGAAAAAAGGCATACGCATGTGCGTCGTGTCTTCTTCGCCCACTCTTTTGGTCGAAACGTGTCTGAAACGCCACAGGCTGACGCAATATTTTGAGTTTTTGCTTTCCGCGGACGAAGTCGGCAAGGGTAAAACAGACCCGGATATCTACTTTGAGGCAGCGAGACGACTCGGCGTTGAACCGCAGAACACGCTCGTCTTTGAGGATGCCATGCCGGCGGGACTCACCGCAAAACGAGCCGGATTCCCGACTGCGGCGATCTTCGACGAAACCAGCGCCGTAGAATGGGACGAGTTACGAAAGCAGACCGATTTTGCATTTGCCGATTGGGACGAAGCGCTCCGCACGCTCGCATAAAAAGACAGCAAAAACCGCCCGACAGAATGTCTTCCGGGCGGTATCTTTTTCTGTTAATCCGCGTAGGTATAGGCGCGCACGTAGTCCACGATAAACTCGCTTGAGTCGATTCCCTCGAGGACGTCACAGCTCGGCACACCGTCGAGTCCGCCTGTCTCAACGGACAGGATCAACCATTCGGGCACGGCGCTCACGCCGCCCCATTTGGTAGAAAAGCTCTTTGTGCCGTTAATATAGAACGTATAGCCGTTTTCGTTCCACTCCATGCCGAACGTGTTGAATTCCTCATACGGATTGCCGTGCAGCAGAAATTTCTTGGAGCCGAGCGCCTTGTGCGCATCGCCGTAACCGTCGATATGGATGTTGCTGCTGACCATATTCGGATTCTTCGATTGCGTGTAAAGGCTCTCAAACACGTCCAGCTCCGCTCCGTTCACGCCGCCCTGCGTTACGTCGAACTGACCGTCGCACAGCAGCCAGAACGCGCCCCACAGATCGTGTCCTTTCGGCAGAATGCAGCTTGTTTCAAAGTAGCCGTACTTCTGCTCGAACGCATTACGCGTGTCCATACCGTAAGAATAATAGCCCGCCGGACCGCCGTCCAGACCCTCCGGAAGGTATTCCGTGCGGATCGTCAGGCATCCGTCGGCAACGGACGCCATCTTTTTGTTCCAGTATCCGCCGCGGCGCATTTCCGTCCCGCCCCAGACGTAGTGTCCGTTCCATAAAGTCTCGTCCACGCAGTCGCCGTTGAATTCGTCCGACCACGTGAGTTTAAACCGGCTGAGATCCAGTTCCTTTCCGTTTGCGTAGCAGGGAATATCGAGCAGAACGCAGAGAAACGTCGCTGCTGCCATAAACCAAGCAATCATTTTTTTAATCATACTGTTCCTCCCGTTTTCAGCGTTATTCCGTAATTCTATGGACTTCCTCATCAGAAATCAATCGGCACTCCCCTTCCCGAAGCGACGGATCGAGCGTCAGACCGCCGATGGCGTCCCGGTGCAGTTCAACCACCTGATTGCCGAGTGACGCGAACATGCGCTTGACCTGATGGTAGCGCCCCTCGCGCAGATGGACGATCACGCGGTGCGAATCGTCCGTAAGCACAAGATCCGCCGACATACAGCGCGTTCCGTCTCCAAGAACGATACCGTTGCGGAACGACTCGACATACCAATCGCGCACCTCGTCCCGCAGCGTCGCCGTATATGTTTTCGTCACGTGACGGCGCGGTGAAAGAATGCGATGCGCAAAGTCCCCGTCGTCCGTGATGAGGACGAATCCGGTCGTGTCGCGGTCGAGCCGTCCTGCCGGAAACAAGCCGCTGCGCCGCAGCTCCTGCGGCAGCAGATCAAGCACCGTCCGGTCATTCGGCGCACTCGACACACTGACAACGCCTTTCGGCTTGTTGAGCATGATGTAAACGTGTTTTTCACCCGCAAGCGGTTTCCCGTCCAAAGTGACCATATCCGTCTCACCGAAGTGCGCGTCGGCAGCCGTTGCGGTGATTCCGTTGACCTGTACCCTGCCGTTTTTGATGATCGCCTTGACGTCCTTGCGGCTGAACGACGTGCGGGTACAGAGCCATTTATCGAGCCGCTCCGTCATCGGAACCAGAGCGAAACAGCGCGTCCGAATATAGACAGGACGAACTGTAAGAATCGCACGATCCGCGACGAATGCGCACCTTCGTCGGAATGCGGACGTGCCGATACCGTACCGGCGTCTATCTGTACGTTTTTGCCGTCCTCAACGGCAAAAGACTGTATGTTTATTTCGTTTTCGCCGAAATGCAAAACAGAGTATACCGGCTCCGTCTTAGCGTATCCTGCCGCAGTATATTCCGGCAGCTCCTGCGGCGACGCTTTGCAGTTGCAGCCGGAGCAGCATCCGCCCTCAAGATAGGTGATCCCGTTTTCGTTGATCGTGTTATCCCATAACGGATAAGATCGGCTGAACCGGTGCGTATGTCCGCTCAGAACGAGATCAACGCCGTATTTTTGCAGCAGAGGAACGAGTTTATCCCGCAGCGCCGCCGGACCTTCTTCAAAGCTGTCTTCGCAGCTGTACAGACTGTGATGCATCATAACGACGCGCCATTTTGCATCCGGATGGGCATGAACCGCGCGCTCGATCAGGATCTCATGATCCCACGCGATCGGATCGTTTGAATCCAGTACGATAAACAGCACGTCATTCTGCGTGAAATAATACGGTTCGTCACCGAGCAAATGCAGCATGCTTCCAGCAAAACGGTTCGGATGCGCAAAGTGCAGATTCAGATACGGGAAGTAAAACTCGTGGTTGCCGATGGTCGTGGCGATCGGCAGACTGCGCATCACGTCGGGCGCAAGCAGCAGCCTGTACTGTTTTTCCGCAAACGCGATCTCGGCCTGGTCACCCGCAGACAAGCAAAGAGAAATGTCCGGACAAAGCACAGTCGCTTCACGAAGCGTCGTGTCCCAGCCCGCAACGTCGTGCAGCAGCACGTCTTTATTTCGCCAGTCACCCGAGCGGCCGAGCTGGCTGTCGCTGACAAACAGCGCCGTCAGCGTGTCTGCGGCAGTACGGAAAGAGAACGTTTCACTCCAGACGCCGTTCGTCGCATAGGCGTAGTAATACGTCGTGCCGCGTTTGAGACCGTTTACCGTGACCGTACATTTCTTCTGGCCGGTGACGGTCGGCGAGGTCTGCACGGTGCACGAATCCGCGTCGGTCAGATCATTCTGCTTTGCACATCGGAACGAAGGTTTCGCACCGAGCGGCGAGAGCCAGCGAAAACACATCTGCGTCTCGTCCGTCCCGGGCGAGAGCGAGAGTACAGTTTCATCGGAAACGGCGTTATCCCATCTGTCCGCCCAGTCGGCGATGTCGGACGCGAGTGCCGACGTCGTGAAACACGTCAAAAACACAAGCGCAAGCACTGCGCTGATCGCCTTTTTCCACGTCCGCATATGCTCCCCTCCTTCTCTTCGAGTATACCATAGGTGTATGCAGAATTCCAGAAATATTTTTATAACAGTTGTTTTTCCGGGTCGCTATGTGTTATAATTCATAAAAAATGAAAGGGGCGCGTATATGTCTTCTCCTCTTTACGTAATTACCGGTGCGACCGGTCATATCGGATATGCATTACTAAAAAAGCTGACTGATCGCGGCGATCGCGTGCGCATCCTCATCCGCAAGGATACGCCGGTATTTGACGGCATTGAATGCGAAAAGGCGTTCGGCGACGTGACAAATCCCGATACGCTCGACGCTGCATTTGAAGGCGCTGACGTCGTGTTCCATCTTGCAGGCATCATCGATATCAACGTCGGCAACGAAGAAATGATCTGGAAAGTCAATTTTGAGGGCACGAAAAACGTTGTTCGCGCCGTACAACGCTGCGGCGTTAAGCGGCTCGTCTACGCCTCGTCCGTGGATGCCTTTATTCCGCTGCCGGACAATCAGATCATGCGCGAAACGGATTCATTCGACGTGACCGCACTCGACGGAACGTACGCCAAGACCAAGGCAGCTGCAACCAATCTCATCCTCCACACGGTGCGCACGGAGAATCTCGACGCTGTGATCGTATTCCCGGGCGCATGCATCGGACCGTATGATTTCAAAGTATCCAACGCCGGCGAGATGGTGCGCATGTCCATGCACGGCAGTTTTCCGGCATCGCTGAATTTCGGCGCTTACAATTTCGTTGACGTGCGCGACGTCGCCGACGGCATGATCGCCGCCGCCGAAAAAGGCAGAAAAGGCGAAGGCTACATCCTTTGCGGTGAACAGATCACGACGCACGGCTTTATCAAGACCGTCGCCGAGGCCGCCGGCAAAAAAGCGCCGCGCATCCGCGTTGGCAAAGGCATCGTCACGATTGCGGCGCCGATCATGGAAGTCTATTACAAGATCAGCAAGCAAACGCCGCTGTTCACGCGCTACTCGATCCGCAAGCTCACCTCGAACTGCAACTTCTCGATCGACAAAGCGCGCCGGGAGCTCGGATACAACCCCATGAGCGTGCAAAAATCCGTGCGGGATATGGTGGAATGGATCCGGGAAAACGAAAAGCAATGAGGGGTATCCGATGACGCACAGAGAAATGTTCAGCGGCGCACGGTGGCTCATCCCTGTCGGCTCGCCTGACGCGGCGCTGTTTCGCAAAGTATTCACCATAACGAAACCGCAGAACGCGCAAATCACGATCTGCGGTCTCGGTTATTTTATCCTGTATCTCAACGGCAGACGCGTCGGTACGGATGAATTCGTTCCGCCTGTTTCGGATTATCACGCGCGGCCCGATCTCGTGCTGGAGTATCCGCTGAATGACACGCAAAGCCACCGCATTTACTGCATGCGGTACGACGTTTCGGACTATTTGACCAAAGGTGAAAACGTGATCGCCGTCATGGTCGGCGGCGGTTTCTATCACCAGACGCGGCGTTTCGCAGAGGGCAACATGTCCTTCGGCGACATCAAGCTCTGTTTCCGAATCGCGACAGACGGCGAAGAGATCCTGTCCGACGGGGACGTGCTCTGCTCAGACGGCTTTTGGAAAAGCGCCAATCTGTTCCACGGCGAAGTACAGGATTTCACGTCTTTCGACCGCGGCTGGAAAACCGCGGCGGCCGACCTGACCGGCTGGAAAAAGCCGCGCTTTGCCGTGCCTCCCGAGACGGAATACTGCATAGCGGACTGTCCGACGGACAAGGTGCAGGATACGCTCATACCGGAACTCGTCCGGGATTTCGGCACGTATTCCGTCTATCGCGTCAGCCGCAACGTGACAGGTTATCCGGTCGCCATCTGTGAAAAGGCGGGCGAAACGGTCGAGCTGGAATGCGCTGAAAACGTCAACGAGGACGGCACGCTCAATAACCGCTCCGTCGGTTACGGACACCAGAGACAATGCGCAACATTCGTCACGGACAGCCAGACGCTGTATCACCCCTACTTCACATGGTTCGGATTCCGCTATTTCACGCTGACCAACAACGCAAAGCCGGTGGAAGTTCGCGTCATCCATACTCAGGTGCCGGTCACGTCCGCGTTTCATTGCAGCGATCCGCTGCTGAACTGGTACTACGAAACGTTCCTGAACACGCAGCAGTGCAACATGCACGGCAGCGTCCCGTCCGACTGTCCGCACCGCGAACGGCTCGGTTATACCGGCGACGGTCAGCTCACGTGCGACGCCGTTCTGACGGAGTTTGACGCGGCACCGTTCTACCGCAAATGGATCGCCGATATCGAGGATTGCCAGGACGCACAGACGGGTCACGTGCAGCACACCGCGCCCTTCGGCGGCGGAGGCGGCGGTCCCGCCGGGTGGGGCGGCGCGATCATCGTCGTTCCGTATACGTATTACCGACACACGGGAGACGTCGCTCTGCTGCGCCGCCTGTACCCGAAGATGCAGGCATTCGTACGCTATATGGAAAGCCGCTGTGAAAACGGTCTTGTCGTGCGCGAGGAGAAGGACGGCTGGTGTCTCGGCGAATGGTGCACACCGGAAAAAGTGGCAATTCCCGAACCGTTCGTCAACACGACGATGTATATTTCGCAGCTGCGCATGCTCTCGGAGTGCGCAGCAGAATTGCAGGACGATCCCAAACCGCTTCTTGAAATGATCGACGCACAAAAAAAAGCCGTTCAGGACGCCTATGCGCAAGACGGCGTTTAC
>CADAGA010000079.1 GCA_902787275.1 Oscillospiraceae bacterium
GCGCGGGGAGTGCGTCGACGTCGCCCGAGCGCAGCTTCTGCGCCATCTCGCACAGCAGCTTTTCCGTCTCCTGTTTGAGTACGGTCAGGCGGTGAAGCGAGATCAGATGATCCTTGTGCTTGGCGTCCACCGGGATAAAACAGCCGCTCTCGCCGTTGTCCATATGCAGCAGCACGATGCTGTCGTCGAGCAGCATGCCGTTCATGCGCATGGACTTCGCCTTGACGAGCGCTGCTTCCTCCGGCGAAACGTCGCGCGGCAGTTTCTCGAACGACGCCTTCGCCGGCATATACAGGATACCCGCCGGAACGATCGGCTCGCCGTAATAGTCCGCCCCGTTCTGCCAGATGGCAAACAGATACAGAAGCATCTGCATATTCAGTCCGCCCAGCACGTCCGACAGCGCGAACTTCTTGCCGCCGGACTTGTAGTCCACGATGCGGATATACGTTTTGCCGTTCAGCTCGAGCTTGTCCACGCGGTCGACGGAACCGCGGATCTGCACCGTTCCGCCGCCGGGAACCTCGGTGACGTAGGGATCGACGTCGCCGTCCCGGTCGATCTTCAACTCAAAATCGACCGGCTCAAAGTCGCACACGGAAAACTCCAGCACGAGCCGTTCGACGATCTCGCCCATCGTCTTGCGCAGACGGTTGTATAAATACAGAAAGCGCTTCGTCTGCTCGGCGCCGTCCAGCATCTCCAGCAGATAATCGTCCAATATCGCGTCGATCTGCGTCTGTCGCTCGTCGCGCGTCATCGACAGAAGTCCGTCGCGTCCGTGCCGGCGCAGCAGCGTCTCAAGCACGAAATGGATCTCCGTGCCCTGCATGGCGGAATCAAACTGGGCGCTCTTGCGCGGCTTTGCCAAAAGCCCGAATTTGCAGAAATACGCGAACGGGCATTTATAGTAGCTCTCCACGCGGGATGCGGACAGGAACATATTGCGTCCGAAAAGCCGCTCCGCAAGCGTTGCGTCGGATATGCGGAACGCGCCGCCGTTTCCGACGCGTTCGAGAGAAAGCATACGCGCGCGGTACGCTTCATCCGTTTCAAAGTGCGCGCGCAGCTCCGGATAAACGTCGCTCCGGCTGCAGCTGAGCAGGCAAAGCTGCCTGAAGGCCGTTGTCTCGCTCTCTACGCGCTGCAAAGCGGACTGTGCGGCGCATTGAACGGTCGTACAGTTCGGGAAGCACGCGCGCAGCGTCCGCACGATCTCGGACCCAGTCTGCAGCGAGCCGTCGTCTCCCGCGGAGCAGGTCGACACCGTCAGCCGTTCCGACGCACAGCAAAGCGTTTTATACACGAGGAAACGCTCTTCGCTGACTTTCACCTCGCCGAAATCATACAGCTCGACCTGCATCTCGCGCAGCGTCTTGCGCTCGGCGACCGTCAGAAGACCGCCCGAAGTCGGCGTGCGCGGGAAAACGCCTTCCTGCGCGCCGAGCACGAACACGGCGCGCGGCGAATCGGTCACGGTGCGGTCGAGATCGCCCACGAGCACTTCGTCGATCCCCTGCGGGATCGTGCCGAGCGTGCGCGTACGCAGCGCGACGTCGAGAAGCTCCGCAAAGCGAGCCGGAGAAACCGGTCTGCCGGCGAGCGTGCGTGCAAACAGTTCGAGGATCTCCATGAGCAGTTCCCAGATGCGCTCCTGCTCGTCGGCGAGTTCGTTTTCTCCCTTTTTCTGCAGCCTTTTTGCAAGCTCCAGAAGATGCCTGTCCGAATGATTGGCGATCAGAAAACGGTAGATCTCCTCCGCAAAGCGGCGACCGTCTGCGTCATGTACGGCGGCACAGAATCGCTCAAGCGGGCGGATGAGCTTTTCACGAAGCGCGTTGAGCTCAGAAAGGCGCGCCTGCGACTGTTCCGTCTGCGCTTCGCCCAGACCGTCCGGATGCGCCGTGAACGGCTGACGCCACGCACGTGCATGCACGTTCCAAAGAAGCGCGTAGTTTTCAAGCGCGGCTGTTTCGTCCTCTGTGAAATCCAGCAGACCGGTCTTGAGCATCTGCATCAGATTTTCCGTCGTGAACCCCGACGAGGACACGGCGCATAAGCCGCGCACAAGCGATACAAGCGGCTGCGTCAGGATCGGCTGCCGCTTGTCCTCATATACCGGAACGCCGCATTCCCGCAGCGCCGCACGCACCGGCGCTTCATAGCGCTGTGCGTCACGGAAAAGCACCGCGATCTCGCGGCAGCGGAGTCCCTCCTCGCGCATCAGACGCTTGACGCTTGCCGCGACGAAAGCACATTCTTCTTTTATATCTGTCGCATACGCCACGGTGATCTCCGGCGCCTGAGCGTCATACTCCGTCGGTGCCGCGTCGGCAATAATGCGTTCGAGCGCTGCGAGCGCAGGGCTGCGGAATCGGTACGGCTTGTCCGAAACGACGACCGGCTCTTTGACCGGCACGTCATACCGGCGCGCCATGTGCAGGATGCGCTGCGCCGTTCGGCGCACGTACGCGAACGCAGTCGCGTCAAAGCTCTTTTTCTCGAATACGGAATCCGTACAAAGCGCGACGTATACCGTGTCCGCCTGCACGAGAAGCCTGCCGATCACGGCGTATTCCTGCGCGGTAAAGCCGCTGAACGCGTCGAGCAGCACCGTGCGCCCACGAAAAACCGCGTTCTCCGTCAGATACGCGGCAAGACGCGTGATTGCATCCGTCTCGTCCGCATAGCTCTGCGCAACGAGCGCATCATACGTTTCAAGGATCAGACCGATCTCCGAGAGCTTGTGCTTGAGAAAGCAGTCCTGCATCCCCGCCGCAAGCGTCTGTACCGCCGCAGGCGTCAGCATGCAGCGCTTGAACTCCGACGACAGTTTCAAAAGATCATTTGCCACAGACAGACTTTTGACGTACCGGCCGTAGACCTCGAGCTTTTCCGAAAGCGACTCGAGCGCAACGCTCATCAGCACCGCTCTGCCGGCGTCGTCGATCGGCGGCAGATTCCGGAATCCGAGCGTCGTTTCCGCAAGACGCGAAAAGCTGTAAACCTCCACGTTCTGCGCGAAACGCGGTCCGAGCGCGCGCAGCATCCGCTTTTCATAATCGAACGACGCCTGTTCCGGCACCAAAAGCAGCAGCGGCTGCGTCCCGTCCCGTGCAAGACGCGCCGCCGTTTGCGTGATGTATGTTGTTTTTCCCGAACCGGCTTTGCCGGTCACAAATTGCAGCATAACTCCTCCAAATGAAAAGCGGATCAGCCGGAACCGATCCGCCTATGGTTCATCCTGTTTTACAACAGAATCTGCTCATATCCGTCGGCAAGATAGCGGCTGATGCACGTCACGTCCTTGAGGTTGACGCCCTCCTTCTGGTCGACGTCAGCGTTGGCAAGATTGACGGTAACATCCCAGCCCGCAAGATAACGGCGCAGCATCACCGCATCTTTCAGATCGATCGATCCGTCGGCGTTGACGTCGCCGGGCATACGATGTACGGTGAACGTACCTGCCTGCGTCTCAAACAGAACGTTTTCCAAATCTACGTCATAGGTGGAATCGGCGTCGTAATCCACGTAGATCGCCGACTCGCCCGGGCGCGCATCTGCGCGAATGCGGAACGTGAATACGACAAGATCACCGTTCTGCGTATAATTGCCGGACAGCGAATCCACAAACAGCACGCGGTACGGTATCTGCGCAAGATCGTTGCACGGCGTCATACAGCTGTCCGGGAAAATATCGCCGTTTTCCACACCTTCCAGTGTCAGCACGTCCGGGTCGTATTCGATCTCGAGCCATGCAGCCACGATGCCGGGATTGTCGGAAATGCGCACGGCGACCTCGACTGTCTCGCCCGCTCTTCCCGTCGCGTTCGCAACGAGAAACTGTCCGAACTGCTGCACCGTAACGTCGAACGTAACGGAAAGACCGTTGTACGTGACGGTCACAGTTTGCACGCCCGCCGAAAGGAACGTCGTCGGATCGCACGCGTACCCCTCGGTCACGATAAGGGCGTCGCCGACTTCATCCGTATAAAACAGCACCATTCCCGTCGTATCGAGCGTTTCTCCGACAAGATAGCTCATCTTGTCCGGCTCGAACTGGAGCGTCAGCGTCGGCTCCAGCGGTTCTACGGTCACGTCGAACGTCACGCTCATGCCGTTATAAGTAACGGTCACGGTCTGCGTGCCGAGCACGCGGAACGTCTCCGGCGTGCAGACGAAACCGTCTGTAACGGTAAAGGACGCGCCGTATTCGTCGGTATACAGCAGCGCAAGACCGGTCGTGTCCAGCGTCTGTCCGGCAAGGTACGCCGTGCTGTCCGGCGGCGTCATCAGAGTCAGCGTCGGCTCGTGCGGCTCGACCGTCACGTCGAACGTCACGCTCATGCCGTCATACGACACGGTCACGGTCTGCGTACCGAGCGTCAGGAGCGTATCGACGTTGCAGACAAAGCCATCCGTGATGGTAAAGGCTGTGCCGTATTCGTCCGTATACAGCAGCGCAAGACCGCTCGTGTCGATCGTTTCGCCGTAAAAATAGGTCGTTCGGTTCGGCTGCGTCTGCAGCGTCAGCGTCTTTTCAAGCGGCTCGACCGTCACGTCGAACGTCACGCTCATGCCGTTGTAGGTCACGGTCACGGTCTGCGTGCCGAGCACGGATGCCGTCAGAGCGTCCAATGTGAAGCCCTCGGTCACGTTGATCGCATCGCCGAACTCATTCGTGTATAGCAGCAACAATCCGGTCGTGTCGATCGTCTCGCCGTAGGAATAGACTTTTTTATCCGGTGCAGTCATCAGTGCGAGCGTCAGCTCATGCGGTTCAACCGTTACATCGAACGTCACGGAAAGACCTTCGTACGTTACGGTCACGGTCTGCACGCCGATCATCTGCATCGTCGGCACGGAGCACGTAAATCCCTCCGAAACGATCTGCATCGCACCGTATTCATTCCGGTACCGCAAAGACAGTCCCGTCGTATCGAGCGATTCTCCGACAAGGTACGTCGTTTTGTTCGGCGGCGTCAGCACCGTCAGCTGCCGCTCGAACGGCTCGACCGTCACGTCGAACGTCACGGAAAGTCCTTCGTAGATCACGTTCACGGTCTGCGTGCCGAGCCGCAGAAACGTTCCCGGTTCGCACGAGAATCCGCTCTGCACCTCCGACGTCACGCCGTATGCGTCCGAATAAAGGAGCGTCAATCCCGTCGTGTCAAGCGATTCTCCGAACAGATAATTTGTCTTGTTCGGCGGGGACAGCAGAGACAGCGACGTCTCGTACGCTTCAACGATCACGTCCAGCGTCACACTCAGGTCGTGATACGTCACGGTCACGGTCTGCGCGCCGATCGTCGAAAGTGTCTGCGGCGCACAAGTGAAGCCATCCGTCACGGTCTGTGCGATCCCGTATTCGTTCGTATACTCCAGCGACAGACCGGTCGGATCAAACGTCTCGCCGACGCGGTACGTCGTTTTGGCCGGCAGGCTCGCAACCGTCAGCGTCGGGTCGGTCTGCACGATCTCGCGCGTCATCGCCTTGAGCGGAACGTTGTTGTAGTCCGCGCCGGTCGGATAGGCGTTCGTGTCATACCAATAGCCGTTGTAGCCCAAAAAGCTCTCTCCGACGTTTCCGCTGTACGTCAGGACGCCGTCTCCCGGATTCTGTACGGTAAGCCCCTCCGCGGGAACGTTTACCGAGCCGCCGCTCGGATTCGTCATCGTCAGAACGACAGAGAACATCTGCCCCTGCGTCAGCAGCGTCGGCACGCTCAGTTCGACGGTCGAATAGCCGTATTCCACGCCGCTGACCGACGTTGTCGCGGCGCTCACTTTTGTAAACTGAGAAACCGGATTGTTGAGATCCAAGAACAACCCTTTCGGGAAACTGTCCGGCGCAACGTAGACCTCCGCCGTCACGTTGATCGGCGACGAATTGCCGGAAAAGAACGCGACGTGCGTCAGCAGCTCCGTGCGTTCCGCCATAAAGACGTTGGCCATCTTGCCGACACCCGGAACCGTGAAGTTGGTCTTCGGCTGCGCGCCGTCATACTGGTAAATGTGGTCATACACGTCCGCGGGCGCTGCAACATACGACGCAAACTCGCTGACGGACGGATCCTCGTAGGAGATCCAGTAATAGCCGTCCTGAGCCCAGCCGACGCTCCAGCTTCCCTTGATCAGCCACGCGCCGTTTGCGCTCGGACGCTGATTGGCGTTGAACTTGGTGCGCGGATAATTGTCGTCCCAGCCGACGACCGTGACCACGTGGTTCGTGTCGCTGTGCGCCGTCTGATAGTAGCTGGCTCTGTCCGAGCTGTATCCCGTGCGGGTCGTGGTGTAATCATCGTAGTACGACAGGATACAGGCGCCGTTCTGCATGATCTTCTGCTTGAGTGCCGTGGCGGATTTGTCGCGGATGCTCGTCACGCTCCACATGCGCGCGTGGCTGACGTAGCGGTCGCTTTCGGACTGCTGCATCTGCAGCATTACGTCATCGTCGTACGTCGAGATCCAAGGTGCGTTCTGCTCGAGCTGCAGACCGGACCCGCGCAGAAGCTGCGAGGACGCGCGGTTCCAGTTGCCGCCGGATTTAAAGGGAGCCGACTGCACCAGACCGTCGCCATAAGTCGGGTCCGATGCGTTCGTCGTACGCTGATTCTGCCCGAACCACACGAGATGCGCTTCGGAGAAATCGGTATTGGCCGCCG
This sequence comes from Oscillospiraceae bacterium, assembly GCA_902787275.1. Lineage (GTDB taxonomy): Bacteria > Bacillota > Clostridia > Oscillospirales > Acutalibacteraceae > UBA1425. Next base: position 6,666 of record CADAGA010000079.1, read on the forward strand.
TGCCGTATCCCTGACGGATATAGCTGGATTCCAGCGACGCGATCGAGCCGAACGCCCAGCAGCAGCCGGAGCCCGCCTGGTGCTTGACAGACGTGACCAAGCCGTAGTCCCGCAGATCGTAGCTCGACGGAAGATCCGCTGCGGCACGCACGCGAGGCACGGTTTCATCCACGCGATTTCCGTGCGCGTCCACCCAGTACTCCGGCGTCCAGACGCCGTTCTCATCCGGCTCGCCGCCGACCAGGTATTGGATCTCGGGATACGGACTGACCGCAAACGCGACCGCCGTTCCCTGCGCGACAAGCGCGGCAATGATCAGCGCGCACAACAGATTTCGTATTCGGGAAGTTTTCACTTGCATTCCCTCCCTGTATAGATTTTCACTAATACAATTATATCACGACCAAACGCAAAAAGGCAACAAAAACAGACAATTTTGCTATAGAAAAAACGCTGCCGTTTTTGTATATTTTTTACAAACGAGACTTGCAAGCGCCCGCGTTTTCTGCTATGATTGAACCAATAGTGAAACCAAGTAAGGAGAGTGACGATCCGATGCGTTCCGCATACAAACTCACAGCGCAGCCTGCGCGTTTCTGCACGCAGTACAAAGCGCACGATCCGGCGATTCCTGAGGCGCTGTACACCGTGCGAAATACACTTCCCGACCTGTCCGGTTTTCCGCTGCCGCTGCCTTCGCGCAAGGCGGACTATACCTGCTTCGCGCGCGTCGGCAACGTGTTCTGGTACGGCGCGACAACCGGCTTGACGCGCTATGAACCCGACGCCGCGCGCAAGGATCAGATCATCCAGTTCTTTGCCGCCGACCGCGACTTGCAGGACAACTGCGTGCTCGCGCTTCTGCCGGACGAAACGGGGCTCTGGGTACGCACGGAGACCGGCGCGACGCACATCGAGATGCGGCTTGTCAGCGCAGAGGAAAAAGCGCTGATGCTGCTGCACGAATCGCAGAAGATCGTGGATCGCTGGGGCATGTACAGCCAGAAGCACCTGACTGTCGCACGAGATCTCTCCAGCAAGCTCCCCTACGGTCACTCCGACAACGACGGCGGCTTCACGTCCGGCTTTGCGATGGGTGAGTTGTTCCACTACGCCGTCTGTAAGCGTGAAAAGGGCGCGGATCATCCCGATACCATCGAAGCAAAAAAGGCAGCCGTGCGCGCGTGTGAAGCGTCGCTGCTGCTGATGCATATCCACGGCCGCGGCAACGGCTTCGTAGCGCGCACCTATATGTGCGCCGAGGAACCGATGCCCGAGGACGGCGTATACTTCCGTCTGCAGGGCGACAAGGCTGTCTGTCTCGACACGCCCGCCACGCGTGAGCGCGGCTCCTTCCTGAAAATGTACGGCAGCGATCTCGTCAAAGAGGGCGCGAACGCCGGATGCGATATGCGCTGGGCAGGCATGGAGATCGACGCATCCGCCCCCATCCCCCAGCGTTTGATGCACCTCATCACCGACCACGGGCACGAACG
>CADAGA010000080.1 GCA_902787275.1 Oscillospiraceae bacterium
CCTGCGCGTCGGCGCGGCGATGTATGGCGAGGGACTGTATACGTCCACATTCTCCAATCTCGGCATTTTCCGGCTGCCCGAGGCGCTGGCAAAGCATGTGGTTTCCTTCCATGCCATGCTGGGCGAGTCGCCCGTCAACCACGTCAAGATCCTGTCCTACTGCTACGACGGCGTGATCAGCCTGATGTTCTCGTCCAGACTCGTCACGCGCGAGCTGGAAAGCGCGATGTGCGACCGGCTGCGGCGCGAGGGCGTCGAGTTCGAGGTCGTCACGATGCCGTGACAGTCAAAAAAAAACAGACCTGCTTTTGCAGGTCTGTTGCTTTTTCGTTCAGTGCTGTTCCGCGCTTGCGGCGGCGACTTTTGCCGCGCGCGTTTTTTCGGGCGGCTTCGGCTTGATCTCTCCCGCCTGCGTCAGCGACCACTTGGTCAGCAGCGGACCGATCAGCTCGTAGATCAGCACGCCGAACAGCACGATGTTGCGGATCAGCGGACCGACGCCGGGAAGCGCCTGCACCGTGACCGACATGCCGAGCGCCACGCCCGCCTGCGGCAGGAGCGTGATGCCCAGATGCGTGCACACTTCCTGCGAGCAGCGCATCAGCTTCGCGCTGCCGAGCGCGCCGAGGTATTTGCCGGCGGAACGCGAAAGAATATAGATGAGACCGACGCCGACGATGGTCAGATCGGTGAACACGTTCAGCTCCAGCTCCGCGCCGCTGAGCGCAAAGAACAGGATGAACAGGGGAGCCGTCCACTTGTCGACGCGCCCCATGATCTCCTCGGAGAAGTCGCACACGTTGCAGAAAACGGTCGCCAGCATCATGCATACCAGCAGCGTGGAGAAGCCGATGTGGACGCTGCCGATATGGAATTCCAGCTTGGACAGCGCGACGGTGAGGATGACGAACGTGATGGAGATGCTCAGACGCTTGCTGTTGGAGTCATAGAATTTCTCCGCGGCGGAGAACAGAAGTCCCATCACGAAGCCAAGAACGAGCGACAGCACGATCTCCAGCAGGGGATTGACCAGAATGGATACGAGGTCGAGCTTGCCGCCGAGCATGGCCTTTGCGATGCCGAACGAGACCGCGAACACGACCAGACCGACCGCGTCGTCGAGCGCGACGATCGGCAGCAGCAGACGCGTCAGCGGACCGTCCGCCTTGTACTGGCGCACGACCATCAGCGTGGCCGCCGGAGCAGTCGCGGCCGCGATCGCGCCGAGACACAGCACCATCGGCAAGGGCAGCCGGTCGCCCAGCTTCAGATGCAGCAGATACAGCGCCGCGTCGACGAACAGCGTCGCGGTGAGCGCCTGCACGATGGCGATCACGGTCGCCTGTTTGCCGGTTTTCTTGAGCGCGGACAGCCGGAACTCGTTGCCGATGGCGAACGCGATGAAGCCGAGCGCGACGTCGGAGAGGATGCCGAGCGCGGAGACTTCCTGCATGGAAGCGAATCCCAGACCCGGCACGCCCAGCCGCCCGAGCGCATAGGGACCGATGAGGATGCCGGCGACGAGATACGCCGTAACGGACGGCAGTCCGAGCATTTTGGTGAAACGGGAAAGCATCAGCCCTGCGGCGAGGGTGATGGCAATTTGAAGTAGTACCTGCATTATGATCTCCTGTTTGAAATAGTGTCAATAATCATGGGAATGGGTTTCGGCGGGACGTCCGAGACCTCGAACGCGTCGCCGAGTACAGCGACCGCGTCCGTGAACGCATCCTCGTTCTCCGAAAAGAGCGTGGCGATCCGGTCGCCGCTTTTGATCGCGGAACCGGGCTTGACGTCCAGCACGATGCCTGCGGCCGCGTCGATGACGTCGTCCTTCGTGCGTCTGCCTGCGCCGAGCAGCATCGCTGCGGTGCCGCATTTCTCGGCGTCGATGCGGCGGATATAGCCGTCGGAACGCGATTTGATGGAGCGGAAGCAGCGCGATTTGCGGAACAAAGACGTGTCGGTGATGACGCTGCTGTCGCCGCCCTGCGCGCTGACCATCCAGATCAGTCTTTCGAGCGCGAGACCGCTGTAGAGCGCGTGCTTTGCCTTGGCGCGGCATTCGTCGAGCGTGCCCTGCTCGCACAGGAACAGCATCTGCGACGCGAGCTCGAGACACAGCTCCGTAAGATCCTCGGGACCGATGCCCTGCAGCGTCTGGACCGCTTCGATCACTTCGAGCGTGTTGCCGACTGCGCAGCCGAGCGGGGCGTCCATATTGGTGATGAGCGCCGTGACGTGCAGACTCTGCCGCGTGCCGATCTCGACCATCGCCTTGGCGAGCGCACGCGCGTCGGAGCTGCGCTTCATGAACGCGCCGCTGCCGGTCTTGACGTCCAGCACGAGATTCTGCGCGCCGCCGGCGATCTTCTTGGACATGATGCTCGCGGCGATCAGCGGGATGCTGTCGACCGTGGCGGTCACGTCCCGCAGGGCGTAGAGCTTTTTATCCGCGGGAGCAAACTCCGCCGTGCTGCCCGCGACGCACAGGCCGCAGCCGCGCACGACCGAAACGATCTCGTCAATGGAGAGGTCGGTGCGAAAACCGGGGATCGCGGACAGCTTGTCCGTGGTGCCGCCGGTGTGACCGAGCCCGCGGCCGGACATTTTCGCCACCTTGACGCCGCACGCCGCGACGATCGGCGCGACGATGAGCGTCGTCTTGTCGCCCACGCCGCCGGTGGAATGCTTGTCCGCGCGCGGACCGATGAGGTCGGGAAACTCCAGCCGCTCGCCGGAATCGGCCATCGCCATCGTCAGCGCCGCCGTCTCGTCGGGCGACATGCCGCGGAAGCAGACGGCCATCGTGAATGCCGACGCCTGATAGTCGGGAATCGTGCCGTCCGTATAGCCCTCGACGAAGAAGCGGATCTCATCCGCGCTCAATGCCTCGCCGGCACGTTTTTTGGCGATCAGATCAACCATGCGCATAAGTATTCGTCCTTTCTTATACGTTGCCGTACATCGTATCGTAATAGTTCTGGTATTCGCCGCTGACGACGCGCTCGACCCACGCGGTGTTGTCGAGATACCACTGCACCGTCTCGGACATGCCGCGCTCGAACGTGTACGCCGGCGCCCAACCAAGCTCGGTGGTGATTTTGGTGTTGTCGATGGCGTAGCGGCGGTCGTGACCGGGTCTGTCCTGCACGTGACGGATGAGACTTTCGTCCCTGCCGGTCGCCGCGAGAACGAGACGCACGATCTCGATATTTGCCTTTTCGTTGTTGCCGCCGACGTTGTAGACATCGCCGACTCTCCCTTTGCGCAGCACGGTATCGATCGCGGCGCAGTGGTCGCGCACATGCAGCCAGTCGCGCACCTGCATGCCGTCGCCGTAGACGGGCAGCGGCTTGCCGAGCAGACAGTTGCGTATCATCAGCGGGATCAGCTTTTCCGGGAATTGATAGGGGCCGTAGTTGTTGGAGCAGCGCGTGATATTGACCGGCAGACCGTACGTCTCGCCGTAGGCGCGCACGAGAAGATCCGCCGACGTTTTCGACGCGGAATAGGGGCTGTTGGGCGACAGGGGCGTCGCCTCGGTGAACATCCCCGTTTTGCCGAGTGCGCCGTAGACCTCGTCCGTCGAGACCTGCAGGTACCGCACGCCCGCGCGGTATTCACGGCAGTATTTGTCGTCGGGGCGCAGATTCCAGTGCCGCTTCGCGCTCTCGAGCAGCACGCCCGTGCCGAGGATATTGGTGCTCAGGAAGATCTCGGGGTTCGTGATGCTGCGGTCGACGTGGCTTTCGGCAGCGAAATGCACGACGGTGTCGACGCCGTACGCGTCGAAAACGGCGTCTACGGCCGCCTTGTCGCGCACGTCGCCCCTGACGAACGTATAGCGCGGATCGAGTTCGACGCCGCGCAGATTTTCGAGATTGCCCGCGTACGTGAGCGCGTCCAGATTGACGATGCGCACGTCGTCGTGCGTCCCGAGCATGTAATAAATGAAGTTGGAGCCGATGAAGCCGGCGCCTCCGGTGACGAGAATCGTCTGCATACGATCACCTCTATCCCGTATTATACTGTTTTTGGTTCTGTCTGTCAATTTATATTGCATTTTTTTCCGCGATACCGTATACTGAACGTAACAAACCAAAGGAAGTGACGGTATGAAACCGATCAAAATGCTGCCCAACCGCGTCTGGCGCATTTATCTGGGCGGTCTGCTGCTGGATGAGCTGCGCGGCGACGAAGGGTCGGACGGCTATTTCCCCGAGGACTGGCTCGCGAGCGTGGTCGAAGCGAACAATCCGCCGCGCGCCGATGCGCCCGAGCGCGAGGGGCTCAGCCGCGTCGAGACGGAAAACGGCGTGCGGTATCTCAAGGATCTGATCGACGCCGACCCGCAGGCGTATCTCGGCAAGGCGCATATCGCGTCGCACGGCGCGCATTTCGGCGTGCTGACGAAGTTTCTCGACTCCGCGGAGCGCCTGCCCATCCAGGTGCATCCCGACAAGACCGCCGCAAAGACGCTGTTCCGTTCCGATTACGGCAAGACCGAGGCGTGGTACATCCTCGGCGGACGCGAGATCGGTGGAGAGGCGCCGCACATCCTGCTGGGCTTTCGGGAGGACGTGACCAAGCAGCAGCTGCGCGAGCTGTTCGACCGGCAGGATATCGCGGGTATGGCGGCGCTCATGCACAAAGTCCCCGTGCAGGCGGGAGACGTGTTCCTGATCGACGGCGGTACGCCGCACGCGATCGGTCCGGGCTGCTTCCTTCTGGAGATCCAGGAGCCGACCGATTATACGATCAGTCTGGAAAAGTGCAACACCAAGGGCGAGAAGCTGCCCGACTTCCTGTGTCACATGGGACTGGGCTTCGACAAGATGTTTGACTGCTTCCACTACGTGCGCCACACGCTGCCGGAGCTGCTGGCAAAGTTCAAGCTCATCCCGACAGAGACAGAGCGCGACGACGCGCACACGGTGACGGAGCTGATCTCCTACGCCCGCACGCCGATGTTCTCCCTGCGGCGCATCGACGTAAACGGCGCGTATCTGCGCCGCAGCACGCACAGACCGTCCGCGTTCGTTGTTACGGCGGGCGAGGGCAGCGTCGCGGGTGTCCCGGTCAAAAAGGGCGAGTGCCTGTTCGTGCCGGCGTCGGCAGAGGACTTTACCATCCAGGGCGGCCTGACGATCCTCGAATGTCTGCCGCCGCAGAGTGAAACGGAGGAATAAACGTGGAAACGAATTGGAAAGGCTTCAAGAGCGGCACCGATATCCGCGGCTACGGCTGCGTGCAGACGGACGACCCGCTGTATCTCTCGAACGAAGCGGTCATGCGCATGGCAAAAGGGTTTGTCGCGTGGCTGCGTGAAAAAACAAGAACGGATGACCTGACCGTGGCGGTCGGGCACGATTCGCGCGTGTCGAGCGAGCGCATCGACGCGGCGGTCACGGCGGCGCTGCTGGAGCAGGGCGTGCGCGTCAAGTCCTGCGGAATGGCGTCGACGCCGGCGATGTTCATGACGACGGTGATGCTTTCCTGCGACGGTGCGGTGCAGATCACGGCGAGCCACCATCCGATGGACAAAAACGGTCTGAAGTTCTTCACGAAAGAGGGCGGTCTCGAAGGCGCGGACATCGCTTCGATCCTGTCGCTTGCCGCGGAGAACGCGTTCGTGCCCGCGAAGCGGTACGGAACGCTCGAACGCGCGGACTTTATGAAGGACTACGCCGCGCTGCTGCGCCGGCAGATCGTCGACGGCGTCGGACGCGGCGAAAAACCGCTGACGGGCTATAAGATCGCGGTGGACGCGGGCAACGGCGTCGGGGGCTTCTACGCGCGGGACGTGCTCGCGCCGCTGGGTGCGGACGTGTCGGGCAGCCGTTTCCTGGAGCCGGACGGCACGTTCCCGAACCATGCCGCGAATCCCGAGGACAAGACGGCGATGCGCATGGCGGCCGAGGCGACCGTGGAGAGCGGCGCGGATCTCGGCGTCGTGTTCGACACCGACGTCGACCGCGCGGGCTGCGTGGACGCGGACGGCACGGAGATCAACCGCAACCGTCTCGTCGCGCTGGCGGCGGCGATCGCGCTTGAATCGGCACCGGGCGGGACGATCGTGACCGATTCCGTTACGTCCGACGGTCTGCATGACTTCATCCTTGCGCACGGCGGCAAGCATCTGCGCTTCAAGCGCGGCTACAAGAACGTGATCGACAAGATGATCGAGCTGAACGCCGCAGGCGCGTGCTGTCCGCTGGCGATGGAGACGTCCGGTCACGCGGCGTTCCGGGAGAATTACAATCTCGACGACGGCGCGTACCTCATGACGCAGATCATCATCCGCATGGCGCGTCAGGGCAGGGAGAACCTGTCCGCGATGCTCGCATCGCTTGCCGTGCCGCAGGAGGAGCAGGAGGTGCGCTTTCGCATCCTCACGCCGGATTTCCGCGCGGCAGGGGAGGAATTTATCCGCGACTGGACGGCGTTCGCCGGTGCGCAGGCGGGCTATACCGCCGCGCCGGACAATTACGAGGGTATCCGCTTTTCGACGGACGAGAACGCGGGCGACGGCTGGATCCTCGCACGTCTGAGCGTGCATGATCCCGTGATCGTGATCAATGCCGAGAGCGATTCGGAAGGCGGCGTGCGGCGGATGCTCGAAACGCTGTACGCTTTCTCGAAGGAAAGGGACGCGCTCGATATTTCAAAGCTGACGGCAGTTCTGGGATGAAGTCATTGACAATGTTTTCCTGTTATGGTAAAATGTTTTTATAACAATAAGGAGGCGTGTTTCATGAAATCCTACGGAGTCCGAAAAACACTGGCGATCCTTTTGTCTGTCGTTCTGGCGCTGCCGCTGTTCGTGTTCGCGGCGTTTGCCGACGATCCGGTTTTCACGCAGCTGCCCGTCTATTCGGATTCGGTCGAGTCGGGTCAAACGTGGTACAACCGCAGTCAGCTGAAGTCTGACACGGCGAACGCAGAGACGGTGACCGAGCTGCACACACGTGCGGAAGAGCCGGCGTATTTCGCGTATATCTGCGTGCTGCCGGAGTTCGGCGATCCGCTGCCCACGTCTCCCGACGGACTGTCTGACGGCGACTACTGGTTCGACAAGGACGGCCTGGTCGAGCTTGTCAGATCCTACGGCATGCAGGAAGAATACATGTATTTTTACACGGATGCTACCTACCGTCTGAGTGTGGACGGCACGATCCTGCGCAAAAGCGTAACGCTTGCCGGCACGACGTACACGACCCACAGCGACGAATTCTTGGCAAATCCGTCGATCATGAGCGGCTTTCTGCATCAGGTCGGCGTCGATCCGAATGCCGGTTTCACCCTGCTGCCGACGAGCGACGAGGGACTGGAAGACGGCGACTATTGGTTCGACGCTGAGACGCTTGCGTCTTCGGTGGGCGAGGATAGCGCGCAGTACTACCGCTCCGCGCAGTATTATCTCAGTGAGGACGGCAACACGCTGCGCTTTTCCTATGCGGGAACGACGCAGGATTTTACGAAAGAGGAGTATGGTTTCTTTTTCACGTATCTGCACCAGGTCGGCGTCGATCCGAATGCCGGCTTTACTCTGCTGCCGATGACCGATGAGGGACTCGAGCAGGGCGATTACTGGTTCGATGTGGAGTCGCTTATCGCCCTTGTAGGCGCGTCGGACGCGCAGTATTACCGCAGTGCACAGTATTACCTGAGCGACGACGCCTTGACGATGCGCGTGATCATGAGCGGATATTCGCAAGACTATACCAGAAACGATGGAAGCGGCGGCGCATTCTATTTCTCGTTCCTGCGTCAGGTCGGCGTCGATCCGAACGCAGGCTTCGTTCTGCTGCCGTATTCTTCGGAAGGCCTTGAAGACGGCGACTATTGGTTCGATTTGAGTGCAATGGCAGAAGCGGAAGGCATGGATGAAGATGAGGTTGAGCAGTTCATAGCGTCGACTTCGCTCTATCTCAGCGAAGACGGCTCGACGATGCGCATGATCCAGGGCGGATACACGATGGAATACGACTTGAATGATCCGGAGAGTTCGGAGCTCGCGAAGTTCCTGCGCTGTGTCGGCGTCGATCCCAACGCGGGCTTCACGCTGCTGCCCGTATCGCAGGACGGTCTTCGCTACGGCGAATACTG